>JADLBI010000133.1 GCA_020847775.1 Opitutaceae bacterium | reverse complement strand
GAGTGATTGGTCATTAGCCGGAAAACTAGCATACTTGGTTGAGCGTGATTTTAAAGACAGGCCGCACGCACCAAGCACGGTTGCATTGCGCGCACGCCGGCTGCCCCGTCGTCGGCGATCCCCTTTACGGCGACGGCCCGCCGGCGCCCTATTTCGGCCTGCACGCGCGCGAGCTGCGGTTCCGCCACCCGGGCACCGGCGCGGACCTCACGATTACCGCGCCACCACCGCCAGACTGGCCGGGTTGGATTCAAAGTTGAGCCACCTAGAACGAACCACCCGGTTTTCAATCACGAGTTTGTGGATGGGGTGGCCGCGCGTGGCTTCAGCAGTGGCAAAAGCGCGATGCAGACCAAACCCGCCACACCGTCAATCGTCAGCGTGATCGGATAGCCCCAGCGCTCGATCGCGAAGCCCTGCCACGTCGCCGAATACGTGATGACCAGATTGCACAACGCCATGTAGGCGGTGAACTGCGTGGCCGCGACCGCCGGCGTGGTGATGTCCATGAACAACGCCGAACGCGTGCCATACATCAGCCCCTGGAAAACCGAAAAAGCCAGGCACGCGCCCCAGAATAAGGTGACCAACGCATCCGTCGGCACCGGCCGATCCGGCATCTGCGGATCAACCGGCATGATCCACCCCTGCCGCCACATGAACCACGCGAGCACGAGACCGGGAATCACCGTGCCCACATAAAACCAAGCGAGCATCTTGCGCCGGCCAAAGCGATCCGACATCCAGCCGCCCGCCACGCAACCCGCCGCGCTGATGACGGTGGAGGCGAGCGCCAGCTTGGCGATGGACGCATCGGTCAGGCCCAGCTCCACCGCCAGGTTCGATTGCAACGCCAGACTCAGCGCATACGCCCCGCCCGGCAACAGCGCGAAAATCAGACCGACCCAAGCCGCCCTCGAACTGCTGAACGCCCGAAACACGTCGCGAGCGAAACGCAGCAACTCGCCTCGGATGTGGGCAAGCAGTGATCCATTCGCCACCGCTCGAGTTTCTCCTTTCGGCTCCTTCATCGGCAACGCGATGAAGCACAATACCGACAACAGCACCGCCGCCACGAACACGTAACTGCCGGACAACCCGATGTAAGGCATCAGAAACAACACGCCCGCACCGCCCAGCGCCTGGCCGATATAGGCGCCGCCAAACATCAGGCCGTTGGCCACCCCGCGCTCCTTTTCACCGAGCACGTTGACCGCCAGCGCATCGATCGCGACATCCTGCGTCGCGCCGAAAAAATTAAAAATGAGAATGACGAAAGTGTAGAGCTTGAGCTCGTTCGTGAAATCAATCGGCAGCGCCACCATCATCATCATCACCATCATCGCCTGCGTGAACACGATCCAGGTGCGGCGGCGGCCGAATCGTTCCGATGAGATCACGTCCACAAACGGCCCCATCGCCCACTTGAAGGCCCACGGCAGATAGAGTGTGCCGACAAACGCGCCAATCTCCGCCGGCCCGACGCCTTGCCGCCGCATCTGCGTGGCGATCGCCGTCGCGGCAAACCCGAGCGGCAACCCCTCCGTGAGGTAGAGAAAGAAAAAGGCGGACAGGCGACCGGCCCGCGTGGCCAACAGATCGGGGAGTTTCATGGGGTGCGCCGAGCTTGCGCGCCGGGCAGCCCGTCGCAAGCGGCTTCCACCGCAAGGCCGCGGCACGGGGTTGAGTCCGACCTAGAGAGTGCCAGACACTTTGCGCTTCATCCTCCGCGGTGGACGGGCACGCCCCTGTGCCCGTGGAGGCGCGCAGAGGGACCTGCGCGCCCACCCTGAGTCCATTTCTCCTAAAACCCGTTAGGAGAAAGTTCATGACAGTCTCTCCTACGGAAGCTTGCCCCAAGTCCAGCGGACCATGAGCATTCCGTCATGCGCAGAACGATCCCCTGGCTTGCGTTGACGGGCCTGCTGAGTGGCTTGACGTCGGCAGCATGTGCGCGAACCCCTGCTATCGAAGTGCGCGCCATCAGCCCAGAGCCCGGCCGCCTGGCCGCGCAACAAGCTCTTTATGTGCGAGTGGCCTACGACTACTCCGCCCCCTTGCGCTTCCAAGCTCGTGGTTACCACCAAGGCACCCAGCGCAAGCAGCTATACATGAACACCGCCCCGGCGTATCCCGCCGGCCAAGGCGAGGCCATCGTCTGGTTGTCCGGCGGACCCGGAGCCCAGATTGACGAGGTGCGCATACGGGTGATGGACGCGAAGTGGCACGCCTTGCTTGATGTGAGCATTCCTTGTGTGGCCGAATGGCGATCTGGTGCGGCGACCGCCCCCACCGCGCCTTGGGCCGCGCAGATGATGGCCGCGCAAGATCACCTGCCACCCGTGGACGCGCGCACCGACGAATCGTGGTTGGCCCGCCTCATCTCCACTGTGCTGGTTTGGTTGGTGCCGGTGGCCTTCCTTTCGGTGCCGGGCTATCCGATCCTCCAAATCGTGGCCTGGCTCAAACTGCGCGGACCTTGGCGGCTCCTCTCGGCCCTGCCGCTGTCATTCATGCTGCCGGTTTACGCCTTCTGTCTGTTCGCCCTATCGCGAGGCTCGAACCTCTGGCCGCTTTTCGCGATCTACGCCAGTCCCTTGGCGCTCTTGATCACCGGAATCATCCTCTTCATCGGTCTGCGCCGCCGCCGCGCCCAGGCACCAACAGGATAACTCCGCTCCCTCCGCGTGGCTCTGGCTTGCCCTACGCATCACGCGCGACCAAGTTGCGCCAACCCCCCTCATGACCACCCCATGGCACAGTCTTGAAAACAAAACCATCTGGGTGACCGGTGGCGCGGGCTATCTCGGCTCGGCCATCACGCTCCAGCTCGACGCGCATTGCGCCAAAGTTCTCTGCATCGATCTGCCGGGCAAGGCCGCGGCGCTCGTGCACGATCACCACCTGCGGCGCACCGAGCCTTGCGCGCTTGATGTCACTGAGGTGGACGGCGCGCCCGCGGCCATCGCCGCGCTCGTCGAGCAGCACGGCCTGCCCGACGGCTTGGTGCACCTGCCCTTCGCCTCGTCCTCCGGCCGGACGCTCGACGAACTGCCCGTCGCGGAGTTTCGCCACACCTTCGACGCGACCCTCACCCCGACCTTTGTGTTTTGCCGCGAACTCGCGGAGCGCATGAAAGCGCGCGGCTCCGGCGCCTTTGTCCTATTCGCCAGCATGTATGGCCTGGTGGCACCCGACCCGCGCCTCTACCAACTGCCGATGAAGCCGAACCCCATCGACTACGGCGCGGCGAAGGCCGCGATCATCCAGCTCACCCGCTACCTTGCCACGCATTATGGGCCTGCGGGACTGCGTTTCAACTGCGTGACGCCCGGCCCCTTTCCCAATTCGGCGGTGCAAAAATCCGAGCCGCGCTTCATCGCCGATCTCGGCCAGAAAACCGCGCTGCGCCGCATCGGCCAAAATCACGAAATCGCCGGCCCCACGCTGTTCCTGCTGACCGACAGCGCCTCCTACGTCACCGGCCACAGTCTCGTCGTGGACGGCGGCTGGACCAGCTACTGAACAGCCCGCAACCCGACCCAATTTCATCAACCATGCACGACCCCACCTTAACCATCGGCCAGCGCAAAGTCGGTCCCGGGCACCCGGTCTATGTTATCGCTGAGCTATCCTCGAACCACGGCCACGACCTCGATCACGCGATCCGCACCCTTCACGCTATGAGAGAATCCGGCGCCGACGCCGTGAAGTTGCAGACCTACACGGCGGACACGCTCACCATCGCCTGCGACAACGAATACTTCCGCATCGGCGGCGGCACGCTCTGGGACGGCCGCACTCTGCACGATCTTTATCAGGAAGCCTTCATGCCCTGGGAATGGCAGCCCAAGCTCCAAGCCGTGGCCGCCGAGCTGGGGCTGGATTTCTTCTCCACGCCATTTGACGCCACCGCGGTGGATTTTCTCGAGGCGATGGCCGTGCCCGCCCACAAGGTCGCCTCCTTCGAACTCGTGGACATTCCCCTGTTGCGCAAAATCGCCGCCACCCGCAAACCCGTCATCGCCTCCACCGGCATGGCCACGCAGGAGGAAATCACCGAGGCGGTGAACACCCTGCGAGAGGCCGGGTGCCCGCAACTGGCCCTGTTGAAATGCACCAGCACCTACCCCGCCCGGCCCGAGGACATGAACTTGCGGACCATCCCCGACCTCGCCGCGCGCTTCGGCGTGCCCGTCGGCCTCTCCGATCACACCATGGGCCACACTGTGCCCGTGGCCGCCGTGGCGCTGGGCGCCTGCATCGTCGAGAAACATTTCGCCCTGGACCGCAGGGTGCCGGGCCCGGACGCGAATTTCTCGCTCGAGCCCGCCGAGTTCAAAGCCCTGGTCGATGCCATCCGCATCGCCGAAAAGGCGCTGGGCCAAGTAAGTTACGAGATCGGCGCGAACGAGCGCGGCAGTCGGCAGTTCCGCCGCTCGCTCTTCGTCGTGGCCGACATGAAAGCCGGTGAAGCTTTCACCACGCAAAACGTGCGTTCCATCCGCCCCGGCAACGGCCTGCCCCCGCGCGATCTCGACGCGGTCCTCGGCCAGACCGCCGCCACCGACATTCAAGCTGGCACCCCATTGGCTTGGTCCTTGGTTGGCACCTGACCCCATAATTTTGTGCGATTTATGCCACTATCCAAGAAACGGTGCCGACTGCGCAAAGCCGGCAGATTGCGCGTGGGACGAAGTGGGAACGCAAAGATATTTGATTACTCGGCCTGACTCCTTCGGTTTGGCCCCTTGACGTTGTGCGAGCACGACATAAGCTCGGTCCATCACCGGGCAGGTCGCCAACGATGGCATGGCCCAATCAATCAAACCCACCCCAACGGAGATTCACCCCATGCTCGCACTCTGGCTGCCCATCCTGCTGTCAGCCGTGTTTGTCTTCATCCTCAGCGGCGTTATCCATATGGCCCTGCCCTGGCACAAAGGCGACCTCAAGGCCGTGCCCGACGAAGCCAAGGTCCGCGACGCCCTGCGTCCATTCAACATTCCGCCCGGTGATTACATGACGCCGATGTGCGGCGACGGAAACTACAACTCCCCGGAGTTCAAGGCCAAGCTCGACGCCGGGCCAAACGCCATCATGACCGTGCTGCCCAACGGGCAGGGTTCCATGGGCGCGACGTTTGTGCAATGGTTTGCCTTCCTGCTCGTGGTCGGCATTTGCACCGCCTACGTGGCGGTTCATGCCCTGCCGGTAGACGCGACCGGGCGCGCCATCTTCCGCCTCGTCGGCACCGTCTCCTTCCTCGCCTACGCCGCCGCGCAATGGCCGCAGTCGATCTGGATGCGCAAGAGCTGGTGCACCACGATCAAGCACACGATCGACGGCCTGCTCTACGCTCTCGTCACCGGTGGCACGTTTGCGTGGCTGTGGCCGGAGTGAAACGAGTTGAGGTGGTCAAGTGCCGCCTTGATCGCTTGGAGGTAGTTGGGGTGCCACAGTTCATGCTCGGCTCCGGGAACGACGGTGTAAGTGCGGCATTGATAAAAATCGCGGACTGACGTCGCGCGGTGG
>JADLBI010000132.1 GCA_020847775.1 Opitutaceae bacterium | reverse complement strand
GTGTCGATGTTGACCTTGGTGACGCCGAGTTTGGCGGCGGGGAGGTACTCGTTCGGATCGACGCCCATCGAGTCCTTGATCTGGCCGCCGGCCTGGTTGATGCGGTCGACCTCGTCCTTCGGCACGGACGACGAACCGTGCATGACGAGCGGGAAGCCGGGCAGGCGGGCCTTGATTTTCTCGAGCACGTCGAAATGCAGCGATTGGCGGCCTTTGAATTTGAAGGCGCCGTGGCTGGTGCCGATGGCGCAGGCGAGGGAGTCGCAACCGGTCTGCTTGACGAAGTCCTGCGCCTCGGCTGGGTCGGTGAGGCAGGCGTTGCCTTCCTCGACCTTGATGTCCTCCTCCACGCCACCTAGCATGCCTAGCTCGGCCTCGACCGAAATGCCCTTGGCGTGGGCGCGATCCACCACGCGCTTGGTGATGGCGACGTTTTCGGCAAACGGATCGTGCGAGGCGTCAATCATGACGGAACTGAAGAAGCCGGAATCAATGCAATCGTAGCAGGTCTTTTCGTCGCCGTGATCGAGGTGCACCGCGAAAATCGCCTCGGGGAAAATCTCGCCTGCGGCGCGGATGATCGCCTCGAGCATGCGCTTGTCGGTATAGCTGCGCGCGCCCTTGGAGATTTGGATGATGAACGGCGCCTTGGAATCGATACAGCCGCGGAAGAGACCCATGGCTTGCTCGGCGTTGTTGATATTGTAGGCGCCGACGGCGTATTTACCGTAGGCGTGTTTGAAGAGCTGGGCGGTCGTGACGATCATGGAACCAGCACTGTAATGCGCCGGAATATTCACCGACAAGATATTTGTCGGGCGAGAGTGTGGCTTTAACCGCAGGTCCGGGCGCGGGCTCAGCGCGGCAACTCGATAGCCGGGATGGCGCCAGCGGGTGCGGCGTCAGGTCCGGCTTGGGCGGATCCGTTGTGGGCCTGTTGCCGAAACAGGTTGCCGAGAGCGGCCCGGGCTTGCTGCTGCCGTTGCAGATCCTGCAGCGCGGCGTATTGGTCGGGCGACAGAATGGATTGGGCGCGGACCATGGCCTCATCGTTAAGCGCATTCCGCCGATGGGCGACATTCGCCGTTGGCTGCCCGGTCGGGGTCGTTTGCCCCGGTCGGACCGCGCGCTGGTTGGCGTCGGCCAACACCTGCACCAACTGCTCGCCCTGCGTGTCGGTGAGGGGGCTAGAACCATAGCTCAGGCGCGTGCCGAGCTGGGTGACGACGTTGCGAAACGGCTCGGTGCGCTCATAATTTTGATAGGCCTCAAAACCGGCGTCTCCGAGCAGTTGGCGGATGCTGTCGTTGATATCCTCGCGCTCACTGTCGACGATTTGCCGAAAGTCCGCGGGATTGGCCCGCGGATCGATGCCTTGTTCCCGGACCGCGGCCACAACATCCGCCAGCGCGCGTTGCTTCTCCACGAGGAGATTTTTAAACTGGTCCAGTTGGTCGGGCGTGAGCCGCATTTTTTTGAACAACGCGGCATACTCCTGGTCGAGTCGGCCCTTTTGCTCAATCGCCCGGAGCCGTTGGTATTCCGGGCTGTTGGCTATCGCCCGAAAGGCTTCAAGGGAGCGTTGCCGGGTCTGCCTATCCGCACCGCGGGTTTCATCGGCGCGGGCCACGAGCGGCTTGGCCACCGCGTGGTCAGGCGAGACGGGTGGCGGCTCCATGTCGGGCAGGCTGATTGAGGCTACCACTTGGGATGCGCTCTGGGAAGGAAGGGCACCGGGTTTGGCCGCGGCGGCCAAGGCGTCGCGCAAAGTGGCGAGCTCGCGCGCCTGACTCCATGCCTGATAGCAGGCGGCCAGAGTGGTGAGGGCGAGGAGAGCGATGAAGTATTCTTTGATGTGGCGCATCGGACAGGCGCAATCTGCGCAGGTCGCCGGAAGAGACAATGGGAATGACGTTGTTGTGGGCGGGAGGCGCGAAGCCGGAGCCCAGTCAACGACTAGGTCTACAGGGTGTGTGGGTGCGGGTCTGCGGGTGTGGTCAAGCCACACCCCTGCGGTTCGGCATGAATCCAGCTTACCGCGGCGGAAACTCAAAGTCGGCTTTGTCTTTCTTCGGCGAGAGCACGAGGAATGCCTTGAAGTTGGAGCCGCGCTTGGAAACGAAATCTTCGATCAGGCTGGTTTTGCCGTCAGTCACAAGCTTGAGGACTTCATCGGTGCCGATGTCTTTCTGGCAGAGATTGCGGGTGAGCTTGAAGACGATGCGGTTGTCCTGCTCGGGCTTGCGCACGTAGTAGGTGTCGTCGGTGGCAACGAGCTCGCCACCGTGCAGTTTGCTTTCGCCTAGGACGGTGGCCTTGGAGAGGTCGGGCGGGGCCTTGGCCTTGCGCTCGATGGGCTTGCCGTCCTTGCCGACGCGCGGTTTGCGCGGCGGAAATTCCCAAGCGATACGCGCGCCTTCGCGTTTGAGAAAGGCGTCGAAGGGACGGCCTTTTTTTGAGGTGAAGCCTTGGATAAGTGCGGTCTTCCCTTCGCTGACCAATTGGATGGCGTGTTCGGGCGTGATGGCCTTTTGGCACATCAACTTGCCGACGCGGAAGGTTTGCTTCCACTCATCGCCTTCGCGTTCGCGCAGGATGAAGTTGGGGCCGGCTTCGCACAATTCGGCGCCGGATTTTTCATCCGTCCAGAGGGGCGTGAGGGTGGCGAGGTCCACCTTGTCGCCGAAATCGAGCTCCGTCTTCCACTTGCCGGTCTCGGCGTCCTGCACGAGCTTGAGTGAGGCGGAAAAACGCGAGCGGGTTTTGGCGGAAACGAAGCCGTCGAGCGGGCCGATGGCGCGACTGGCGACGAGGTTGGCGACCTCGGTTTCCTCCATTTTGCGGCCGCCGATGACCTTGTAGATGGTCAGGTTGCCGTCCTGTGATTTGAAGGCGCGCAGGGTTTCGAGCAACGGTTGGCCGTCGGTAGGAGAGAGGATGTCGGTCGTGCGGGCGGTGGATTCGTCCTCCTCAAAAGTTTTCACGTTTTGCACGATGGCCTTCGTCTGCTCGACGATCTCGGCCATGAACTGGTCGCGGGAGAATTTGCGTTGCTCCATCTGGCGGAGCTTGAATTCCCACTCACCGGTCATGGCTGGGCTGGTCAAGGCATCGGCTTTGACCGCGGCGAGAAACTCGAGGAGTTGTTCGGCTTTCGGCGTGGGCACGAGTTCGCGTTGGGCGCGCTCGAGGTATTTCTGGTTGATGAGTCCATCAATGGTGTCGGCGCGGGTCGCGGGCGTGCCGAGGCCTCGTTCCTTCATCGCTTCGGCGAGTTCGTCGTCGGTGACGAGCTTGCCGGCGGTTTCCATCGCGGTGAGCAGGGTGGCTTCGGAATAACGCGGCGGCGGCTTGGTGGTTTCGGCGTGGAGCGTGGCGGCGAGGGTTTTGGCGCGGGTCGGCGAACCATCGGCGCTGGTCAGGGCTGGGAGCGATTTGGCATCCTTGCCGTCTTCATCCACGCTGCTCTTGCCATAAACCGCGAGCCAGCCGGCCGAGGTGAGCACCTTGCCCTCGGTTTTGAAGTTGTAGGTGGCGACGCGACTGATACGCGTGGTGACGTCGAACTCGGCGGCCGGGTAAAACACGGCGACGAAGCGGCGGGCGATCATGTCGAAGACCTTGGCCTCCATCTCATCGAGGTTCTTGGCTTCTTGCGCGGTGGGGATGATCGCAAAGTGGTCCGAGATTTGCGCGTTGTTGAAGATGCGTTTGTTGGGCTTGACCCAGCCAGCGGCGAGCGCCTTGGCGGCATGGGATTGCAGATCGCCGGTCAGGTTGCCGAGCGCTTCTTTACAGGTGGGGATGTAGTCCTCCGGTAGTGCCCGCGAGTCGGTGCGCGGGTAGGTGATCATTTTGTGCTTTTCGTAGAGTGCCTGCGCGATTTGCAGGGTGCGGCGGGCGGAGAGGCCGAAACGGCCGTTGGCCTCGCGCTGCAACGTGGTCAGGTCGTAGAGACGTGGCGCGATTTGGGTGCTGGATTTTTTCTCTTCGGTGACGGCGGCGGGAGGCTGGCCGGCGCAGGCGGCGACAATCGCGTCGGCCGCGGATTTTTCCCAAATGCGATCCGCGCGGTCGTGTTCGTCGGAGCCTTTTTTGAAATCGTCGCGCTGGTAGGCGCCTTCGTAGTCGCCCTGTGTGATGCCGAAGTTGGCGGTGACACGCCAGTAGGCGCGCGGCTGGAAGTTGCGGATTTCAAGCTCGCGGTTGACGATGAGGGCGAGGGTGGGGGTCTGCACGCGGCCGACGGAGGCAACGTTGCCCGCGCGGGAGCCGAACATGCGCTTGGTGATGGCGCGGGTGCCGTTGATGCCGATGAGCCAGTCACTCTCCGAACGGCAGCGCGCGGCGTCACCCAGGCCGGTCATTTCGGCACCGTCGCGCAGGCTATCAAATGCGGTGCGGATGCCACCGGGCGTCATCGTCTGCATCCACGCGCGTTTGATCGGCAGTTTGCTCTTCGTGAGCTGGTATAGGTAGTTGAAGATCAGCTCGCCTTCGCGCCCGGCGTCGCAGGCGTTAATGACTTGATCGATGTCCTTGCGGGCGAGCAGTTTTTTGAGCTGGGAGAAGCGGTCCTTGGACGATTCGATGGGCTTGAGTTCAAATTTCTCCGGGATGATGGGCAGCATCTCGAGCCGCCAGAAGCCGTATTTCTTTTTGTCCATGTCCTCAGGCATGAGCAGCTCCACGACATGGCCGAC
>JADLBI010000131.1 GCA_020847775.1 Opitutaceae bacterium | reverse complement strand
GACCCTCACGGTGCGGGAGTTGGCGGAGTTTCTCGATCAGGCGGTGCCCGGGGTGTCGGTGCCGTCGCTGCGCCGCACGTTGACGGTGGCCGCGCAGCCGTGGCTGCTGGAGCATCGTCCGGAGGGGCGCGCGCTGTTGCCGCTCGCCGCGCTGGTGACAGTGGCGTTGGCGGAGAGGCCGCTGCCCGCGCGGTTGGTGCGCGGCAAGGTGCTGATGCCATGCGAAGTGCGGTCTGATACGCTGGAGCTGGACCGGGTAGATGATGCGGCGGGGGGATTTGTGGTGCGGACGGATGGTGTCGTGCTGGCCAGCGGCGCGGTGGAGGCGGCGGCCGAGCCGTTGGCGCTCCTGCCTACTGAGCCGCTCAAACGCGGCGGACTTTCGCTGGCGCATTTCCACGAGGAGTTTGGTTTTCATGGACCGTCGCTCCGCGCCTTGGCGGACACCCCGGAGGTGGGGGCGACGCAGGTGTGCGGTTGGATTACCGGTCATGCGGATCCGGTGAGGCTGATCGACGGGATGCTGCAATTGGCGCTTTACTGGTTGGCGGAGAATCGCGGGTTGTCCGCGGTGGCGACCGGCTTTGCCGAATTCCGCCAACTGCTGCCCTGGCCGTCGGAGGGGAATCTGTTTTGCGCGGGCCGATTGACCAGTGCCACGGCGGACCGGTTGCTGGGTGATTTCGATTTGCGGGATGCGCAAGGCGTGTTGGTGGCGCAATGGCGCGGCGTGGAAGCGCGGGTGTTGGGCGCGGTGGCCGAAACAAGTTCCGCGGCGGCGGCTTGGCCGGAGGTGAAGGAACTCGCCGCGCGCAAGGCGGCGCTCGCGACCGCGGGTTTCGCCATGCCGTATTTCCATGTCCACGAAGGGGTGGCGGCGGCGACCACGCGCATCGGTGGGCGCGATTTCATCAATTTTTCCTCTTACAATTACCTGGATCTCGCCGGTGATCCGGCGGTCAACGCGGCGGCGGCCGATGCGGTGCGGCGCTACGGCACGTCGGCCTCGGCGAGCCGCGTCGCCTCGGGCGAACGGCCCTTGCATCGGGAGTTGGAGCGGACGCTCGCCGACTTTCTCGGTTGTGACGACGCGCTCACGCTGGTGAGCGGTCACGCGACGAACGTCACGCTGATCAGCCACTTGTTCGGGCCGGAGGACATCGTGATCCATGACAGTCTCGCGCACGATTGCATCGTGAGCGGGGCGCGGTTGTCGGGCGCGCGCCGTCTGGTGTTTCCGCACAACGACGTCGCGGCGCTGGCCCGGCTGCTGGAGATCGAGCGGCCGAAGGCGCGCCGGGCATTGGTCGTGGTGGAAGGGGTTTACAGCATGGACGGCGATCTCGCGCCGCTCGACGAGGTGATCGCGCTGAAACAAAGGCACGGGGCGCTGCTGCTAGTGGACGAGGCGCATTCGCTGGGCGTGCTCGGGGCGACGGGGCGGGGGGCCGGGGAGCATTTTGGCGTGCCGCGGTCGGCGGTGGATTTGTGGATGGGCACGCTGTCGAAGGCGCTGGCCAGTTGCGGCGGCTATGTCGCGGGCGAGGCGGCGCTGATCGACTACCTGCGCTACACCCTGCCTGGTTTCGTTTACAGCGTGGGCCTATCGCCGGCCAACACGGCGGCGGCCTTGGCGGCCTTGCGTTTGTTGGGCGGGCAGCCGGAGCGGCCGCGGCGACTGCGGGCGCGCAGCGAATTTTTCCGCGAATTGTGCCGGGAGCGCGGTATCGACACCGGGCTGAGCCGACACTCGGCCGTCGTGCCCTGCCTGACGGGTTCGTCCGAACTGGCCTTGCATTTGAGCCAATCCCTCGTTGAGCGCGGCATCAACGTGCAACCGATCTTTCATCCCGCGGTGGAGGAGGGTAAGGCGCGGTTGCGGTTCTTCATCACGTCCGGGCACACCGAAGCGCAACTGCGGGAGACGGCCGACACGCTGGCGGAGATTCGGGCGCAGTGGCGGGAGGCGCGCGCATGAGCGGGGCGGTGCGGATCGCGCCCGTGCGGGACCGGCGCGAGCGGGAGATTTTTTTGCGCCTGCCGTCGCGATTTTATCGCGGGTTGTCCGCCTGGGTGCCGCCGCTGTTGGCGGATTTGCGCCCGCAGTTGGATCCGGTGAAGGGCGAATTTTTTAAGCACTCCGCGGGCGAGTTATTTCTCGCTTATCGCGGGGGCGAAGCGGTCGGACGGATCGCGGCATTGCACAACACGCGGCATTTGGCGGCGCATGATGACGGCGCGGGCTTCTTCGGGTTTTTCGAATGCGAGGATGCCCCGGCCACGGCGGCCGCGCTGTTGGCCGCGGCGGAGGATTGGTTGCGCGGGCGGGGATTGCGGGTGGCGCGCGGTCCGGCGAATTTCAGCATTCAGGACGAGGCCGGGGTGTTGTTGGACGGTTTCGAGCACGCGCCGATGGCGGGCATGGCCTACACGCCGCCGTATTATCGCGCGCTACTGGAATCCGCGCATTACGCGAAGGCGAAAGACCTGCTGGTTTACCGCATCGGGCGCGGCGATTTTAAGATGGAGCCGTTCAACCGGATGTGCGCGGTGGCCGAACGGGTGGCGCAGGGCGTGACGTTGCGTCCGGTGAACATGAACGATCTGCCCGCCGAGGCGGGGCGGATGGAGCGAATTTTCGCGGAGGCGTGGCGGGACAATTGGGGCGCGCAGCCGATCTCCCAAAAGGAATTTTTAAAGTATGCCCAAGCCTACCGGTTGTTCATCAATCCCGAGTTGATCCTGTTTGCCGAGCGCGACGGGGAACCGCTGGGCATGATGGTGGAGATTCCCGACATGAACGAGATCATCCAGCGCATTGGCGGGCGGTTGTGGCCGTGGGGCTGGTGGCCGTTGCTCACGCAACGCAGGCGGGTGACGGGCGTGCGGCTTTTCATGCTGGGGGTGAGGCAGAAGGCGCGCCGGCTGGGGCTGCCTATATTGTTCATCCGGCGGTATCACCAGTTGTTGCATGCGGTGCCGCATTTCCAGCGGATGGAGTTTTCGTGGATTCTGGAGGACAATCATGAAACCATCGCGTTGATCGAACGGGTGGGCGGGAAGCGCGTGCAGACCCTGCGGCTTTACGAGAAAGGGTTGTGATGTTGACTGGGAGCGCGATTCGGCGGGAGTGGACGGATTGGTGGCAGGGGATGGGCGCGCTGGCCAGGTGGCTGCCTGTCGTTGGCGCGCTGGCGTTTCTCGGTTTGCACCTGAGCCAAGGTGGATTGCGCCTGGATCATGGGTGGCTGGTCGGTTCGGTGCTGACGGGCTACTACGCGGGGCCGCGGGCGCGGCCGTGGTTTTTGTTTTTGCTGCCCTTGATCATCGTCGGCGCGGTGTATGACGCGCAGCGCTATTGGGCGGAGGCCGTGCGGGCGAGCGTGCGGGTGGCGGAGCCCCATGCGTGGGAGTTGCGTTGGTTTGGGCTCAACGATGGCGGGTCGTTGGTGACGCCGGCCGCCTGGTGGCAGACGCGCACGAACGCGGGGTTGGATCTGGTTTGCGGCGCGGCTTACCTGCTCTTCATCCCGGTGTTCCTCTTCGGCGCGGGCTGGTGGCGGTTCAAGCTGAAGGCGCCCGGATCCGAGCGGGTGATGTGGGCGTTGCTCGGGCTTAATCTGGCAGGCTACGCGGTCTATCTGATTTATCCGGCGGCGCCGCCTTGGTATGTGGATCGTTACGGCTTGGGCCCGGCGGTGTTGACGGCGCTGCCGGAGGCGGCGGGCGCGGCGCGGTTCGACGCGCTGTTGGGGGTGCATTGGTTTGCCGACTATTACGGACGCAACGCGAATGTCTTCGGGGCGATCCCCTCGCTGCATGTGGGGCAGACTTTTCTGCTGGCGGTTTACGCGTGGCAGTTTCGGTCAAACCGCGTTTTTACGACGACGTTCTGGCTGCTGGTGTTCTTTGCCTCGGTTTATCTGAACCATCATTATGTGATTGATGGGTTGGCGGGCATGATTTTGGCGCTCGGGGTGTGGGGCGGCTTGGAAGGGTGGGCCCGGCGCGGTGCGGGGGCGTTCAACCGCGGCTGAAGAGGATGTTCGCCATCTGCTCCTCGAAGCTCTTGTGGCTCTTCACCGCCGCGAGGAAGTTTTCCTTGGAAAGCGCGTAAACCACCGTCGGTTCGCGGGTGGTGACGGTGGCGTTGCGGGGCTGGTCCTTGAGCAACGCGACCTCGCCGAAGAAGTCGCCTTCGCCGAGCTTGGCGACGGCGCGGGTGCCGGTGGCGGTCTCAATGATGATGTCGGTCGAGCCGCTGGCGACGACATAGAATTTGTCGCCGACATCGCCGAGGCGGATGATGTCACTCCCCGCGTCGAATCGTTCCTCGATCATCTTTTGCGCGATGTCGGTCAGGTCCGAGGGGCTCATGTCCTTGAACACCGAGCATTTTTTTAGAATGGCGCAGATGACCATCGTCTCCTTGATGCGCAGGTCGGAGACGATATGGCCGTCCACCATGTTCACGATGCGGTCGGCCACGCTGATGATGCGGCTGTCGTGGGTGACGATCAAGACCGTGGTGCCGTGGTTGCTGGCGAGCTCGCGCAGCAGGCGAACGACGTTGGCGCCGGAATCCTTGTCGAGCGCGGCGGTGGGTTCGTCGGCGAGGATGAAGCGCGGTTTGTTCACGAGGGCGCGGGCAATGGCGACGCGCTGGCGCTGGCCGCCGGAAAGATTGCGCGGTTTGTAGGTGACGCGGTCGGAGAGGCCGACCGCGGCCAGCATGGCGTCGGCCGCCCGGTCGTAATCGCCGCGGGGCGTGGCGGTGAGCTCGATGGCCATGCGGACGTTTTGCCGGGCGGTGAGGCCATCGAGCAGGTTGTGGGCTTGGAAAATGAAGCCGAGGTTGCGGCGCATCTCCACCTGTTGCGCGGGGTTCAGGCCGCTGAGTTCGGTGCCGGCGAGCGTGATGCTGCCCTCCTGCACGGAACGCAGCGCGCCGATCAGGGTGAGGAGGGTGGTTTTGCCGGAGCCGGAGGGGCCGGTCATGATGACGATCTCGCCGCGATGGACGGTGAGGTGGTTGTCGTAGAGGGCTTGTTTCTGGGCGTCGCCTTTGCCGAAGAAGTGGTTCAGGCGGGAAATTTGGATCGCGACTTCGCGGGCGGGAGGAAGGCTCATGGCGGTGCGGGGAGTTGGGCCGATTAAAACAGGTCGGCGGGATCGGTGGTGTGGACTTTGCGGATGGCGAGGCGGCCGGCGATCAGGCACATGCCGCTCGTGAGGGCGAAAATGAGGAGCAGCCGGCCGGGCGTGAGAAACATCCGAATTTGGGTGGAGCTTTCCAGCAGAGCGTAGATCGCCTGGCCGAGCAACGCCCCGGGGATGAAGCCGATGACGGCCATCAGCATCGCCTCGTGGAAGACGATGCCCGAGATGAAGCGCGAGGAGTGCCCCATGGCCTTGAGGGTGGCGAACTGGGGCAGGTTGTCGTTCACCTCGTTGAAAAGGATTTGGTAGCAGATGATGACGCCGATCACAAAGCCGACGATCAGCCCGAGGCCGAAGACGATGCCGGCCGGGCTGTGCTGCGTGGTGTAGGCGACTTCGCGTTGGTTAATCTCCGCCGGCGTGAGCAGCAGGGCCTCGGGCGGCAGGTGCCTCAGGAGGTTGGCGCGCACGGTCTCCACATCGGCCCCGGGCCGCACGCGGATGAGGCCGAGGTCCACGATGTCCTTCGGCTGGCCTGTGATCAGGTGGAAGCTGTCGGCGCTGGTCAGCAGGTGCCCCTCGTAGGCGAAATTGGGCCCAAGTTCGCATAGTCCGACCACCGTGACGGAGGCGTCGCCGAGCGTCGTGGTGGTGCCGATGGTGATGGCGCCGAGTTCGCGGCGGGAGAGCCGGTCGTAGATCACCGCGCCGGGGAGCCGCAGGGCCGGGCGGCGGGCGGCGATGACTTCCGGGGCGAACATCGGATCGTCCAGATCAACGCCGAGGATATAGACGCGGTTGCGGGAGCCGTCCTGGGGATTCCACCAGTAGTCGGCGCCGCTGTAGAGCGGCACGGCGGTGGCGACCCCGGGCGCATCGCGCGCGAGCATGAGCCACGCGAAGGGGAACTCCTCGCCGGTCTTGAGGTGGTTTTTCTCCCGGTGCGAAAGGATGAGATCGCAGGCGAAGTGCGGTGGCAGGTTGGCGGCGCTGTCGTTGGAGCCGTTGAAGAAGCCGAGCTCCATGAACATGATCACGACGGAGAAGGCGACGGCGAGGCCGGACAGGAGGAAGCGCGACGGCTTGTCGATCAACATGCGCCAGGCGATGGGCAAGGGGCGGAACAGGCGCATGGGCTAGAAGAGGTCGGCCGGATCGGCGCGTTTGATTTTGCCCAAGGCGAAGACCGCCGCGATGGCGCACATCCCGAGGGAGAGGCCGAAGACGAAGAGCGCGCGCGACCAATCCATGTAAACCGGGAACGAGGACAGCGCGCGCAGCAGGCGGTAGAGTCCGATGGAGAGCAGGAGCGAGGGGAAGTAGCCGAGGAAGGAAAAGATCAGGCCTTGCTTGATGCCGACCCAGTAGATGTAGCGCTCGGTGTAACCCATCGCCTTGAGGGTGGCGAATTCGCGCAGCCGGTTGGTGATCTCGCTGGCGAGGATTTGATAGAGGATCACGGCGCCGACCACGAAGGCGACAAACATGCCGACTTGGAACATGATGCCGACGGGCTTCACGTTGACGAAGTAGTTTTCCTCGCGGTCGATCAGCTCCGGTTTGGTCAGGACCATGACGTCGCCGGGCAGGGCGGCGCGCAGCGCGGCGGCGACGGCGGCGGGATCGGCGCCGGGGGCGAGTTGGACGAGGCCGAACTCCACGCGGTCGAGGCGCGGGATGCGGTAAAGCCGCAGATAGGTGTCGAGACTGACGATGGCGCTGCCGTCGGCGAGCAGGCCCATGCCGAGGGCGTAGTCGCCCTGGATGGAGAGTTTCTGGCCGTTGAGGACGGCGGCGCCACCGACCGACCAGGGGCCGTAACTGGAACGGGAAAGCCGGTCAACGAGGACGGTCTGGGGCGCTTGGAGTCGGGTGGCGGCGGCATTGAGCGCTTCGTCGTTGAAGTAGGGTTCGCCCGGGGTCACGCCGAAGACGAAGCAACTGGCGGAGCCGCCGGCGTTTTTGCTCCAGCGGGCGCCATCGAGGCGCAAGCCGCGCACGGCGGCGACGCCGGGGATGTTGCGGGCTTGGAGGATGCGATAAATGTCAATGGACTCGCTGCGCGTGAGCATCAGATAGCCCCGCGAGACGATCATGAGGTCGAAGCGCATTTCGCGGTAGGCGAGGGAGGCGTTGAGTTTCGCCGCGCCGAGAAAGCCCGCCTGCATGAAGATGAGCAGGATGGCGAAGCAGATGCCGCCGACCGCGGTGGCGCTACGCTTCCGGTTTTGGATGGTGTTCAGCCATGCCAGAGGGGTCCGCATTGCAGGAACGGTGACGAGCTGCGATTCAGAGGTCGATGGTCACGTTGACTTGGAGGAAGACGAGCCGGTCGAGGGGTTCGGCCTGGTCCATGCTGATCACGACCTCCACGACCCGGGCTTGGGTGCTGGCGTTGGGATCCATGCTCTCGATCGTGTTGCGAAAGACGATGGGGCTCACGCCGGTGACGACGCCCGACATGGGGGCGGGCAGGGCCGGGGAGGTGATCACGGCTTTTTGCCCGGGCTTCACCTTGAGGATTTCGGATTCATAGACCTCGGCCACCACGTTCATCCCGCGGGTGTCGCCCAGTTTCAGGATTTCGGTGCGGCCGTTCAGTTGGTTGCCGACGCGGCCGCGGATTTTCAGGATGCGGCCGGCGATCGGAGCCTGCGCCTCGGCGGCGGCGCGGGCGGCGCGGGCGGCGCCCACTTCGGTTTCCGCCGCGCGGATGGCGTGTCGGGCGTCGGTCCGGGCGCGACTGAGGTCCTGTTTAGCTTGGGCGAGCTTCAGCTCGCTCTGCTGTTTGCCGAGGGCGCGCGACTCGATCTGGTCGGGCGAGATGAACTCGCTGTTGCCGGCAGACATGATGCGGTCTTGGCGATTGATGGCGTATTTCAACTCCAGCTCGCTGGTGGCGACTTGGTCGGCGGCGATCTGCAAGTCGCGCGCGGTGCTGAGGCGGGTGTCCGCGAGGTCGGCCTCGGCCGACTGCAAACGCGAGCGGGCGCTGGCGGCGGAGCTGAGGGTGGCCAGCGACTGGCCGGGCTCCACCCAGTCGCCTTCATGGACGTTGATGGCCTGGATGGTGTCGCCGGTGACGCCGTAAAGGTCGATGATGCCGGAGCGGGGCAGCACGCGGCCGAGAGCCGACACGGTGGCGGCGGTGGCGAACGAGGGCAGGAGCGCGAGGCTGAGCAGCGCGCAGCGGAGGAGGGAAAAGATTTTCATCGGGGGAAGGCGGGCCGGGCGGAATCAGAGGGCGGGAACAGTGGCGAGATCGGTCAAGGTGAGGGTGGTGGCGGTGCCGTCGAAGATGTCACCGAGGGCGTAGCGCAATTGCGCGACGGCGATCGCATACGAGGCATTGGCGCTGATGTGGCTGATGCGGGCGGAGGAGTAGAGATTCTCGAGGGTGATCACATCAAGGATGGTGCCATCGCCGGCCTTGAGTTGGTCGTATTGGGCGGCGACGGCGCGCTTGGCGATGTCAACGGTCTCGGCAGCGGAGCGCACGGTGTCGGCGCGCAGGCGCAGTTGCGCAAGGGCGAGCAGCACCTCGCCGGCGACGCCTTGCGCGAGTTGCGCGGTCTCGGCCTCGGCTTGCGCCTGATTGGCGCGGCGTTCGCGCAGGAGGCCGCGTTGGTAGCGGTTGTGAAAGGGCCAGGCGACGGACACGCCCACCTCGGCATTGAGGCCGGTGGCGCGCTGGCTCAAGGCGGGGAGTGGCGCGTGGCCGGGGTGCAGGCCTTTGTAGCCGGTGGCGACGGAAAGGTTGACCTCGGGCTTCAGATCGAGCGCGGCCTGGCGGGCGAGGAGGTTGAGCGGCACGAGGCTCTGCCGGGAGGCGAGGTAGTCGGCCCGGTGTTGCAGCGCCCGCACGATGAGTTGTTGGCGCGTCTCGGGGGCGAATGGGGCGATGGTTTCCACCAGACGCGGAAACGGATCGGTCGGGACCGGGGTGGAGGCGATGGCCTCGGGCGGCAACCCGAGCGACTGGCCCAGCGCGAAACGGGCGTCATGGGCCGCGAGTTCGGCATTGATGCGCAGGGTGCGTTTGTCGCGGAGATTCGCCTCGGCCTGCAACAAATAGGCCGGCGGGAAAACGCCGCTTTTGACGAGCACCTTGGTGGATTCGACGAGGCGTTCAGCGGCCTGCTCGACATCGCGCTGCACGGCGAGGGTGTCGTTGGCGCGGCGGCAGACCCAGTAATCGGCCGCGGTGCCGAAGGTTTGAAAGGAGAGGGCGTGTTGGTAGAGGAGGCGGGCCACCTCGATGTCGCCGCGGGCCGCGGCCTCGACCGCCCCCGTGCTATCCTGGCCCAGCCCACGCAGTAGCGGAATGACAATCTCAACACTCACTTGCGAGGCGCCGTAGGTTGGGCGGGCCGGAGAAATGTTTTCGTCCACCCCGATGGTGGCCGTGGGGCGCAGGGTGACGCCGCTCCGAAACTGATGGCTGAGGCCGACGGAGTAGGCGGCGCGGTTCGTGTGGTCAACCGGCTCGGCACAGGGCGGGCCGGGGACGGGGGTGCTATCGCGGGAGAAACTGACCCCGCCAAAGCCGGTCCAATCGAAAGCGCCACTGGCCTGGTCGAAGAT
>JADLBI010000130.1 GCA_020847775.1 Opitutaceae bacterium | reverse complement strand
CCTGCCGCGGCCCTCGTCTTCTCGGTCGCGGTGGCTTTCGCCTTTCTCACATGAAATTTCGCCTGTTGCTGCTCGGCCTAGGCCTGTTTGCCGCCGTGCAGACGCGGGCCGAAAACACCACGCGCGTGCTGCTGACGACCGACTCGGGCGAGATCGAGCTGGTGCTTTATCCCGACCAAGCGCCACTGACCGTGGCAAACTTCCTGCGCTACGTGGATCGCGGATTTTACAACGATGGCGTTTTTCACCGCACCGTCACGCCGGACAATCAGCCACAGAACAAAATCCGCATCGAGGTCATTCAGGGCGGCATCACTCCCGCCAAAGAGCGCGACGTCGGCCCGCCCATCGCGCTCGAACGCACCAACGAAACCGGCCTCAAACACCGTGACGGCACGATCTCGATGGCGCGATTGGAGCCCGACTCGGCCGCGTCTGATTTTTTCATCTGCATCAACGCCCAGCCCGAGCTCGATTTCGGCGGCCAGCGCAACCCCGACGGCCAAGGCTTCGCCGCCTTTGGCCAAGTTGTCCGCGGCATGGAGGTCGTGCGCGCCATTCAACGTGCCCCGGCGGAGGGGCAAACGCTCACGCCGCCAGTGAAAATAACCCATGCGCGGCAGCTTGATGTGGGACGGAGTCGCTGACTCTGCCATCGAAAGCGCAAAGACGCACGAGGCGGGATCAGCGACCTCACCCAACATTTTCCGGCCGTTTGCTTGTGGCCGCGCGCTGGCTTAACGGGCGATTTTCCCATTGGCCAGCTGCGTGTAAATTTTTTCCAGTTCACGAGCCAATGCTGGCGCCCGCCGGGATTGATTTTCGCGAAACCGCGCCGCCAACGCCGCACGATCCGGCAGGGTTTCGGGAAGCGCCAACCGTTCGGGAAATTTTGCCACCAGCTCCTCAGGGCTGGCATAAATCCAATCGCTCAGACCTGCGGCCGTGAGCAGGCTCTCGCCGATCCGACCGCTGTGCCGTTGGCCGCGCACCGTTGCCACGGGCACGCCTTGCCATAACGCATCGCAAGTTGTCGTGACGCCGTTGTAAGGAAAAGGATCCAGCGCCACGTCAATTTCGCCGTATTGCGCAAAGTGTGTTTCGCGTTTGGGCACCGGTGGGCGCAGGTCGAGCCGAGCCACTGCCACGCCGCGTTCCACAAAGGCATGGGCACAAGCTTCGCGCGTGAAGGCGTCGCCCAGACTCTCGCAACGTAGCACTAACCGCGATGTAGGGATTGCCCGCAGTAATGCTGCCCAAGCGTCAAACACGCACGAGTTTAATTTCGGATAGTTATTAAAGGAGCCAAAGGTGATGTGTCCGCGCTCCCGCCATGGCGGCGGTGCTACCGGCAGGGTGGCGTCGATGGCATCGAAGACATGAAACCCGCCGCCGTCTGCCAACCGCACTATGGTTTCGCCGGTGGCCTCATCGGTGCCCGGAGGATCGGCGAGAATATCAGTAATCCGATAGTCTAAACCACGAACGCCAGTCGGACCACAAAACCCGAGATAATGAATCTGCACGGGGGCTGGCCGCCATGCGAAGATGCCCGGCTGCGCCTCGCCAAAACGCCCCGCCAAATCCACCAACACATCCAGCTTGTCTGCGGCGATGCGGGCCGCGCATGCGGGATCATCCAGCCCGCCCAGATCACGCCAATGATCGAAACCGGCGCGTATTTTTTCTGTGTAACCGTCCCTACGACTTCCGAGGGCATAACCATACCAAGTAATCTCTCCCCGTCGATGTGCCCGTAGCAACGGATTGAAAAACCATAAGACCGAGTGCTGGCAGAAATCTGGCGATACATAACCCACGCGCAGCGGTCGTGCGCCCAGCCCCGGGGCCACCCGGGCCGCGCGCGCAGGAGTAATCTCACCGCCGCGGTCGCGCACCCAGCGGGCGGCATCCGCCAGTTGTCCGGCGGTAAGCTCGGGTTGATATTGCAAAGCCAAAAACCAGGTATTCAGAGCGGCCAGCGATTGCGGTTGCAGCTCCATTGCCGCCTCAGCAGCGGCCTGGGCTTCATCCCGCAGGCCGCGCAACAACCATAAACTCGCCGCCCCAACTAGACCGGCCGCCGGATCGGTCGGGAGCGATCGCACATGTTGGTAGATTTTAAACGCCTGATCCCAGTCGCCCATAACCCGCGCCACTACGGCCAGCCGCATCCACGGTATCGCCTCCTTGGGTCGCAGCTTTGTCGCATAAGTGAAAGCTGCGCGTGCCTGCGCCCAGTCGAGCGACTTTAGGCTACTTTCGCCCTGCTGTAAGCAGTGAGCGTAATCGTCGGGCGGGCCGAGCTTCATGCCCATGGATTAGACGTGGGATGGTGTCGCGCCCAAGTCTAAACGCCATGCAGCGCCTAAAAAAGGTGGAGGAATCGCTGCATGAATAAATTAGCTGGCAATATACCACCATCAGGGCCAGTGGGTATGAGACCGACACAATAACCCCACCCCATATGGACACAGAAATTATTCCCCTGCCTTGTTCGACCGAGCGCGTGCGCTCGCTGAAAACAAAACTGCTGGCCGCCGCACCCTTGGCCTTTGTTGCGTTTGCCGCCACGACCAAAGCGGGCGTCGATTCTTACACCCCGGGCTCACCGAACTCCACGGATAGCGGCACTTTTCTTTACTTCGATCCCGACAGCACGACGACAACGCTTACAACTCAAGGCGCGGACATTGGGCTGCGCGCCTGTGGCGTTTATTTTAATTACGATGAGTCGAAGGTCCAATTCGTCAGTCTGGAAAACGGCCACCTCAACCTGATTTCCTTCGGCACGGCGATCAATTCGTCTTCCACTTTTACATCCTCCGGCAGTGGTTTTAACTCGCTGCCTGCCTACACTAGTGGGGGCGATAGCATATCCAGCGGCAGCGGTGATAACGTCTATGTCGGATATCGCTACGTCTCTGCGGCACCAGGTGGTTATAGTTACGGCTGGTTAAATTTCGACTACACAGTAGGCACTTCCATACTGCTAAACCAGTGGGCATTGGAGAATGGCGGGGCAGGCCTCACGGCCGGAGCCGTGCCGGAGCCAGCCACCACGGCGATGCTCGGCGGCCTGATGGTGTTTGGCTTCGTGCTTCTACGCCACCGTTGCCGGGCTTGGTGGCGCCGCTTCGCGGGTTAAGTTTCTTGGGCGTTTGTCGGTTGCGGTGAGACCCGCCGCGTGCTGGGCTCGGTTCTCCCATGCCCAACGCCGCTTCCACTCGCCAGCCGGTGTTTCAAGTGCGTGGGTTGACCAAGACCTACGGCGAAGGCGGGGCCATCGTGCGCGCGCTCGCGGGCGTGGATTTGGAGTGTTATGCGGGCGGGTTTATCGTCGTGCTGGGCGCGTCGGGCAGCGGCAAGTCCACGCTGCTCAATCTGCTTGGCGGGCTCGATACGCCGACCAGCGGCACGTTGCGCTATCGCGATTGGGAGCTTGGTGCGGCCGACGAGGATGCGCTCACGCGCTACCGGCGCGACTGCGTCGGCTTCGTGTTTCAATTTTATAATCTCTCATCCCCAGCCTGACCGCGCGCGTGCGCATGGTGGAGCCTTCCGCCTTTACGAAGATTTCCGCCCTCGGCGTCGAAGAACAAAGAGTAAACGTCATCGTGGATTTGACGGACCCGCTCGCGCAGCGCCCCACCCTCGGCGATGCCTACCGTGTGGAAGCGCGCATCGTCGTGTGGGAAGACGAGCAAGTTTTGCAGGTTCCGGCCGGCGCGCTGTTCCCGCGTGGCGGCGGCTGGCAAGTTTATGTGGTCACCGGACGCACCGCGGAACTGCGCGACGTGCGCATCGGCCACAGCAACGGTTTGGCGACAGAAATTCTCGAGGGCCTGAGTGAAGGCGAGCAGGTGGTGGTTTATCCCGGCGACCGCTTGGCTGATGGTGCCAGAGTGCGCGCCCTCGATGTGTCGGCCCGCTAACGCGCCACCGCGCCGTTCTTCGGCTGGTTTTATTTTGCGTTCGTCCCGCGGGTGCGTTGCCTGCGTGCGATGGCGCAGCTCCATGATACCATCGCCGCTTTGGCGACCCCGACCGGCACTTCGGCTCTCGCCGTGCTGCGAATCAGCGGTTCTGATACAGAGAAACTAACGCGGGCCATCGTCGGCGCGACTCCCCCGCCCCGCACCGCCCAACGCGCGGACTACCGCGACCGCGACGGCCGACTGCTCGACGATGTGCTCTGCACGTTTTTTCGCGGCCCGGCGTCATACACCGGCGAAGACACGCTGGAAATCAGCTGCCACGGCAATCCCTACATCGCGCAGCGCATTTTGGGGGATTTGATCGCGCGGGGCTGTCGGCAGGCGGAACCCGGAGAGTTCACCCAACGCGCGTTTCTGAACGGGCAGTTGGACTTAAGCCAAGCCGAAGCAGTGATGGATTTAATCCACGCGCGCGGCGAAAAGGCGTTGGCGGCAGCGAACCAGCAACTGCGCGGCGCGCTCGGCCGGCACATGGCTGGCTTGATTGAAGACTTGCTCGGGGTTTTGGCCCGCATTGAGGCCTATATCGATTTTCCCGAGGAGGATTTGCCGGCCGAGGATCAATCCCGCGTAGTGGCGGATCTGGAATCGCTGAAGATTTCAGTATCCAAACTATTATCCACCAATCACTACGGCACGATTCTCCGCGAAGGGGTCAAGGTGGCTATTTTAGGTGAGCCCAATGCCGGCAAGAGCTCGCTGCTCAACCGCCTGCTGGGCCGCGAGCGGGCCTTGGTGAGCGATCGCGCGGGCACAACGCGCGACTATCTCGAAGAACGCATTTTGCTCGGTGACTACTGCCTGCGCCTGATCGACACGGCGGGACTTAATCCAACCCCGGAAGAAATTGAGCGTCAGGGGATTGCGAAAACATTGGAGATCTTGAGCGAGGCCGATTTGGTGCTCTTGCTGCTGGATGGCACTAGGCCGTTCCCTCCCCTGCCCGTCCAGGTTATTAGTTCCATAAATCCTACCCGGACCCTATTGGTGTTAAACAAGAGCGACCTGCCTGCCGTCCCCGGACTGGATGCGTGTTTACCTGATTTTGAAAGAATCGCGATTTCGGCGCTCACCGGTGCTGGACTGGATCGGCTACAAACTGCGTTGATCGCTCGCGCTCAAGCGTTCCACGTGGAACTTGGCGACGAAATCATCGCCATCAACGCGCGCCATGCTGAAGCGTTGACGCGTGCCGGTCGTGGTCTGGAGGCGGCGCTTGAAAAACTTAAGCTACGTGATCCTATAGAGTTAATATCGAGTGATTTGCGCGAAACGCTGGCGGCTTTCGGTGACATTGCGGGTAAGATAGATAACGAGCGCATGCTAGACCGGCTTTTCGCCTCGTTCTGTATCGGCAAATAATTGTTCATGCGCTATACACAAAAGTCCTATGATGTGATCGTTTGCGGCGCGGGCCACGCTGGTGTCGAGGCCAGTCTGGCCGCCGCGCGCATCGGCGCCTCTACCCTGCTTCTCACCGGCAATATCGATACGATTGCCCAAATGAGCTGTAATCCGGCAATTGGTGGCCAGGCCAAAGGTCAGATTGTGCGGGAGATCGACGCCTTGGGTGGCGAAATGGCCATCAATACCGATCTGACTGGCATCCAGTTTCGGCTGTTAAACGAATCCAGGGGGCCTGCCGTGCAATCGCCTCGAGCACAGTGCGACAAAAAGGCCTATCAGCACCGCCTCAAGCACACGTTAGAACTTCAGCCCAATCTCGATGTTTTCCAGGCGCTTGTCACCGGGTTGATCTTTAAGGACGGCCGTGTGGTTGGCGTTAGGACCAATCTGGATATCGAGTTTCATGGCCAAACCGTGGTCGTCACGACGGGCACGTTTTTGCGCGGCCTGATGCATATCGGGCAAAATAAAAACGAAGGCGGCCGCCTAGGCGACTTTACCGCCAAGACGCTTTCAGGCAGTTTTCTCGAAGCCGGCATCGAGCTTCAGCGCCTGAAGACCGGCACGCCGCCGCGCTTGCTGGGGCGCAGTTTGGATTTCACGAAGATGCAGGAACAGCGTGGCGACGAGCATCCAACGCTCTTTGCGTTTCACGACACCCGGGATACGGAAGAAATGTTCCACGTGGAACAAACTGGTGAAACCCGGCTCGGCTGGAAGCCGGGCAGCGATCAGGTTTCGTGCTGGATGACGCACACGACGGAGGAAACGGCGCGACTTGTGCGTGAGAACCTCCAGCGTTCAGCGCTGTATGGCGGCGAGATTGCGGGAGTGGGGCCGCGGTATTGCCCCAGCATTGAAGATAAGTTCGTCCGTTTTGCCGACAAGCCACGGCACCTGTTATTTTTGGAGCCGGAAGGGCGTTCGACTAACGAATATTACGTCAACGGACTTTCGACCAGTCTGCCGTTCGATGTGCAAGTGGCCATGGTGCGCAGCGTGCCGGGCATGGAGCGGGCGCACCTGTTGCGGCCGGCTTATGCGGTGGAGTATGACTTTGCGCCACCGACGCAGTTGTTCGCGACGCTCGAATCCAAGAAAGTCGAGAATTTGTTCTTTGCCGGTCAGATCAACGGCACGTCGGGCTACGAGGAGGCGGCGTGTCAGGGTTTGGTGGCCGGCGTTAACGCTGCGCAAAAGGCGAGGGGAGGCGCACCGCTCATCGTGAAGCGTCACGAAGGCTACATCGGCGTGCTGATTGACGATCTAGTCACCAAGGGGACGAACGAGCCCTACCGCATGTTTACCTCACGCGCGGAGCATCGGTTGCTCTTCAACCACGGCAGTGCAGAGGCGCGTTTTATTCATCACGCGAAATCACTTAATTTACTATCCAGCAATCGGATAAGCAGGGTTAAAATCAAGCTCAAAGCGATATCGGATTGGCAGACTTGGCTCGAAACCCACCGCTCGGAAGGCAAGACGTGGGGTGAGCTGATCCGGCGCGATGTCGCCACGGAAACCCTCCCTGAAGCGTTCCGCAATCTCGGCCCGGAGATTCGCGACGAAGTGCTTTATCGCGTGCGCTATCAGGGTTACCTTGAGCGTGAAGAGCGGCAGATCGCCCGGTTGGCCGATGTCGAGGCGATCAAGATTCCGGCGGGCTTCGATTTTCTGGCCCTGCGCGGGCTGCGCAAAGAAAGCGCCCAGAAACTGGCCGACCTCAAACCCATGACGTTGGGGCAGGCCGGGCGCATCAGTGGGGTGAATCCGGCGGATATCAGTGTGCTGATGGTTTATTTGGCCACAGCCAAAAAGGCATCGCACGCGGTCGATCCACGGGTGGAAGAGTAGGGGATTGGGTCGTAATGAGGATTACGTTACGCGTAGCTCCAATCCTCACGATGATAATTCGTCATTAGGCCACAGGGCGTTTCGAACGCAGCGTGATCGTTAATGGAATTTGCGACCCATAAATTTTATAAAATACTTCCCAATAGTATTTTATAAAATACAATGAATCAATCCAGACCGTCGATTTGACGGGCGCAAAATGGCCCAGCGGCGGGGTTTTGCTGAATTGTGACAGGGTCGACACGGATTCGTAACAAAGGACCGGTAAAACGGTAGGCGTCTCAAACCTACCAACACGAATCGAACGATCCTATGTTCTCAATAAAATCCCAATGGACGGCCCTGATGGCGGGCCTCGCTCTAGCGGTCAGCCCGATCATGGCCGGTGAAGCCGGCCCCTTGCTCGATGCGCTCGTGCGCAAGGGCATTCTGAGCGATCAGGAAGCCGAAGACCTGCGCGCCGATCTCTCGCGTGAATCGCAGGAATTTGTCATGGCTTCGGTCTCGGCCGGAAAAAGCACCAACTCCGTGGCCTTGAACGGTCGCCTGCAATTGCAATACGCCGGTTTGAACAGCGACCAGAATGTCGCCGGGACAAACCAACTTTTCATGCGTCGGATATATTTCGGCATGAACGCCGGCATCGGCCCGGATTGGACGGCGAACTTCCTCTATGACTTCGCCGGCGGCGGTTTCGACAAGGCGTTCGTGGAATGGAGCGGTTATCTCGGCTCCGAGGCCATCGCGCTCGATTTCGGCCTGCGCAAGGTGAACTTTGGTTATGAGGAGACGACATCGTCGGGCAGCCTCAAGGCCATCGAACGCTCGCCGGTCACGCGTTTCTTTGTCGAGCCCAACAATGGCCGCCGCCTCGGCGCTGGCAGTTACCGCGTCGGGGTATTCGCCGATGGTGGCAGCGTGGATGTGCGTAAAGGCAAGAGCACAGGCCTCTTTTATGGCGCGGCCCTAACCACGCAAACTCGCATCGACGGCTTTGGCGACGCCTCGGCCGACGGCATCAAGTATAGCGGCAGCGGCACCAACGGTTCGCTCAACTCGCTCGCAATGTGGGCCAACGTCGGCTATTCGAAGGTGCTGAGCCCAGCCAGCAAGTTCGTCGTCGGCGCGGCTTACGGCCTTCTCCCCGACATGGGCGGCGCCAGCAACACCAATTTCGGCAAGGGCCACGATATCACTGAGTATTCGCTCTATTTTGATTACACTGCGGGCGCCTTCAATCTCTCCGGTGAATACCTGAGCGCTACGGTTGACGGCGCGCTCGCGGGCGGCACCAAGGCCGCCAAGCCCAGTGGCTACTGGATCCAGCCGAGCTTCGCGGTTAGCGAGAAACTCGAGTTGGTCGCGCGCTACAGCGAGGTTGACGCCGACGGCCGCAACATCCGCGCCTCCGACGGCATCCGTTCCGCGCCCGCCGCTCGCACTGGTCAGCAGCTTGAGGAGTTCTACCTCGGCCTAAACTACTACCTTATCAATCAAGACGTGAAACTCCAGCTCGGCTACATCAACGGCAAGCTGAGCGATGGCGGCAGCGAGAAAGTGGACGGCCTCCGCTCGCAGCTCCAGGTCAACTTCTAATCAAACCAACAACGTAATCCGACAATACTGACCGATATGAAAAAACTGCTCATGCTTTCACTCGCGGCCCTCGCCGCTACCACGATGCAAGCCCAGAAGCTGGTGATCAAGGGCTCCGACACGCTCGGCGCGAAACTCGTGCCATTGTTGGCCGAGGAATACAAGGCCGCCCGGCCCGGGGTCAGCTTCGAGATCGCCGCCGAAGGTTCCACGACCGGCATCGCAGCGATCATCAGCAGCACTGCCGACATCGGCATGGCCTCGCGCCGCGCCAAACCCACCGAGATGTCCGCGGCCAAGGCCAAGGGCATCACGCTGAAGCCCACGATCGTATGCTTTGACGGCATCGCGGTCGTCATCAATGCCGGCAATCCGCTCGCGGACATGACCAAGCGCCAGATCGAGCAAATCTTCACGGGTGACGTCACCGACTGGTCCGCCGTCGGCGGCGCCCCTGGCACGATCTCGGTTTACACCCGCAACACCTCTTCGGGCACGTATTCTGACTTCAAGGATCTCGCCATGAAGAAGCGCGATTATGCCGGCTCTTCACAAAAGATGGCAGGCAACGAGCAAATCGTCGCCGAAGTTGCCAAGAACCCGAACGGCATCGGCTACGTCGGCCTCGCCTACATCGATGAAGCTGGCATCAAAGTTGTCAGCATCGAGGGTGGCACCCCGACCAAGGAAAGCGTGTTGGCGACAAAGTATCCCTACGCGCGCCCGACCTTCTACTACACCAACGGAGAGCCCGAGGGCGAGGCGGCCAAGTTCATCGATTTCACCTTGAGCGAGATCGGCCAGAAGATCGTCGAGCAAATCGGTTTCGTGCCGGTTCGCTAAGCTCGGCTTATCGAGACACAAGCCTGCTTGACCAAGCGTCGGCAGGCTTTTGTTTCTACTTGGGACCGTAACAACCACCACACTCACCCGCATGCCCGCCCCTTCAAACTCCGCGCCCGCCGTGTTTCCGATTCACAAGGCTCGGGCGCGGTTCCTCGGCCTGAGTCTGGACGACGCGATCAGGGGGTTTTTCGGAGGCAACGCCATCGTGTCCGTTGTCGTGCTCGCCTTGATCACGATCTTCTTGTTTCGCGAGGGCTTTGGGTTTTTCGCGCAGAATCGCGACAACCTGCGCATCTATCGCCAGGCCGGTTTGGAATACGTGGATTTCGTCCGCCAGCAGGTGGACGACCATACGGCGCTCAATCGTTACCTCTCGGACCTGCGGTTGCGCGTGTTTATCCATTATCGTGAAGCGCGGGGGCTGGATATCGCCGGCGCCAATCGCGAACTCGCGACCTTTGACGATTTCGCCGGCCGATACAGCGACAGCGTGGAGGATATCCGCGGGCTCGTCTCCGACATGGGCGAAGTGGCCTCCGGCATTAAATCCAAGTTCCTCGTGATGGCGGATCGGCGCACCGAGCGGGCCCAGCTTATGGCCGCCGGCAAAACCGCGGAAGCCGCGGCAGTGGTGATTGAAGAGGTGGATTTCGCCGTGGAGCTCGAGCCGCTGCTTGGGCTGTTATCCTATTATCAGGAGTTGAATGCGGACTTTGTCGGAAAATTGCGGGAGGCCTTGGACAATGCGCCAGCGATGCCGATCCCGGAATTACAAACGCGCATGGACGCGTTTCAGGAATTAAACCGGACCTTCATCGCCGGATTTCCCGCCATAGAAAAAAACATGGCGAGGTGGGACCATGATAAGGTGGTGCCGATGTCGCAGTCGATCACGGCGTTCCTTTTTGGCAAGCAATGGCTGACGGCCAGCTTCTGGCAGGACTGGTATGGCATGGTGCCGCTATTGGTCGGCTCGGTGATGGTGTCGATTGTCGCCCTGTGCCTCGCCGTGCCGCTGGGCGTGGGCGCGGCGGTTTACGTCAACCAAATCGCCACGGAGGCGGAGCGCAAATTTATCAAACCCTGCATCGAATTCATCGCGGCGATCCCTTCGGTCGTGCTGGGCTTTTTCGGCATCGCGGTGCTGGGCCAGCTCTTGCGCATGTTGTCTCAGCAGGCGTGGCTGGCGTGGGTGCCGGGTTTTCCCTACAGTGAGCGACTCAATATCCTCACCGCCGGCGGTCTGCTCGCGCTGCTCGCGGTGCCGACGATATTCACCCTGGCCGAAGACGCGTTGAACAACGTGCCGCGGCCCTTCAAGGAGGCCTCGCTCGCCCTCGGCGCCACGCGCTGGCAGACGATCCTGCGCATCATCATGCCGGCCTCGCTTTCGGGCATCATCTCCGCGGTGCTGCTTGGCTTGGGCCGCGTGATCGGCGAGACGATGGTCGTGCTGCTTTGCGCGGGCAATCGCATCGCGATTCCCGATTTCACGGCGGGGCTGGCGATTTTCACGCAGCCCGTGCACACCATGACTGGCATCATCGCCCAGGAGATGGGCGAGGTCGTGCACGGCAGTATCCATTATCGCGCGTTGTTTGTGGTGGGCATCGTGTTGTTCTTCCTCGCGCTGCTGATCAACTTCTTCGCGCAGAGGATCGTCCAACGCTATCGCGTCTCCATCGGCTGAAGTCATGGCAGCCTCCGATCACGATAATCCATTTATCAAGCGCGCCGGCCCCGCGGCGCGGGCGGAGCGGCGCGTGTTCTGGTGCTTTCGTCTGGCGACTTATTTTGTGCTGCTTTGCGGGCTCTCGGTGTTCGCGACGATTTTCGTCAAAGGCGCCGGCACGCTGTTTCGGACGGAGTTTCCTTTCGTCAACACGACCTTCCTGACTAAGGCGCCGGAAACACTCCACGTGTTTTCTTTCGAGGGGGGGGAACACGAGATGG
>JADLBI010000129.1 GCA_020847775.1 Opitutaceae bacterium | reverse complement strand
TAGTCGATGGCTTCCTGCGCGTTCAGGCCGTAGCTGACCACGTTGAACCACTTGCCAGACAGGTTGAGCGGCATGCCGTGCGTCAAATGCCCCCCCTCGGCCAGGCTCATGCCCATGATCGTGTCGCCCGGCTTGCAAAAGGCCATCAGCACAGCCACGTTGGCGCTGGCGCCGCAGTGTGGCTGCACGTTGGCCGACTCGGAACCGAACACCCGCTTGACGCGATCGATGGCCAGCTGCTCGACCACGTCCACGTGCTCGCAGCCGCCGTAATAGCGTTTGCCCGGGTAACCCTCGGCGTACTTGTTGGTCAATTGCGTACCCGCAGCCTGCAGCACGGCAGGCGAGGCGTAGTTTTCGCTCGCGATCAGTTCGATGTGGTCTTCCTGGCGCTTGTGCTCGGCCTGGATGGCGGCCCAGACGGCCGGGTCTTGCTGGGCGATGGTGCTGGAACGGTGGTACATGCGTGCTCTCTGCAAAAGGGTTTCCCCCCGACGGGCAGGGGCTGCCCAGGCGAACGGCTGGATACGCCTCGCGAAGCCTGAGTGCGGGGGCGGTGCGCTTCCCCGTGGTGTGGGGCAGCGAGGCTGCCCTCATCCACGTCGGCACGAGGTCATGCCAGTGCCTATCGCCAGTCGCGCACGCGAAAGAGTTTAGCCGACGGCAGTGACCGGCCCCTCGCTCGCGCGAGCGGGTTTCAGGACGCCAGCGCCGCCACGCGGACGCCGGTGCCCGGTTGGCTGGACGCGGCCTTTCCGGCGGCAGTCGGATCGGCCTCGCGCGTGGCGCGCAAGTCGCGCGCGGCCGGTGACGCCAGCGGCTTGCCCTTGGCCACCTGGTACAGGCGCGCGTGCTCGGCCATTACCTTGCTCGCGTAACCGCCGTCGCTGGGCAGGTTGGCCGCTCCCACATACCATTTCAGGCCACCTTCGATCGAACCGGCCCGCGTGATGTATTCCTGCAGGATGCGCACGCCCACGCGCAGATTCGTGCGGGGGTCGAAAGCAGCCAGTTGACCGCCGAAGAGCTCGTACTTGTCGGAGTGCACGTCGGTCATGACCTGCATCAGACCCTGGGCGCCCACCGAGCTTTGTGCGAACGGGTTGAAGCTCGACTCGATCGCCACCACGGCAAGGATCAACGTGGGATCGAGCTTGCTGGCTCCGCCGACTTCATAGGCCTCGGCCACCAGGGCCGCCACCGGCTCGGGTGCCACGCGGTACTTGCGCGCCAGCCACAGCGCGAGCCGGGCCTGTTCGCTGGGCAGGTCGGCCGGATTGGCGGCGGTGGCGCGCTCGACGGCGCCCAGATCGGGTGTGATTCCGAGCGTGGCCACCTTGCGCTCGGTCAACCACTGGCCCAGGCGTTCTTCGCCCATCTGGCGCAAATCGGGCCGAGCGCCGAGCAGCAACGCGGCCAGCACCACGACGACGCCCACCACGGCCAGACCGTTGTGCGTGATCTCGAAAAACCCTTCGGCGACGTCGCCGGCGAAGGTCTTGAGGCCGCTTCCCAGGGCGGCGAATCGGGTTGAGGCGGTCATGGCACTCCTTGTCTGCCCAACCGGTTTCCGGACCCCGTTGATCCGCTCGCCATCGGGCGAGTCGACAGGGTGGTGGAGGTGCCCGGCGGCGTGAGGTGTCAGTCTGCGGCCCGCCTGGCGACGCCCGTACATCGTTGTGGGCGCACGCCCGGTTCGCGGGCCACGTTGCATGCCGAGAAGATGGCAACGAATCAGGGTTTTCCATGAATCCTGATCAATCGTTGGATTCTAGGTGGGGTTCAAATTCGTCGTCAATCCTAAAAATTTGAGTGCAAATTCTATTTTTGATATAAAAATTGGGTAACTGGAGCCACCGCTTGCATCATGTGAGCGGGCAATCCAATGTTCTTGCGCCTTGGCGTGAAGCGTCGCGTGTGTGATTGAGAAGCCCAATTCCGACGATCGGCCGGATTGAATTTCATGACTGGCCGGATGGCTCGGCCCACCCTACAGTGAAGCCGTCCGAATCCTTCGGGCATCCGGCCGGCAGGCACCCGTCGACGTAGCTGATACAACGAATGGGCTCGCCTCCAGCCACCTCGAAGAAGGCAATCCCTTGCCTTCCCCGCAACTGGAAACAGCAAGCTTTCCATTGCGGAACCGGGCAGACGATGACGCTTTTGTCGCGCTGTCTGAAAGCCCGGCGGGCAGGCTTCAGGCCCAAACGCCGGGCTTTCTCTTTGCAGCGATCGAGCCGGTGGGTGCGCAACTCCTGGGACGGGCGGGATTGCCCCGGTTCCCGGCGACAATACGTGCCGTTGCAGGACGCGCCGCGCGGGTGCGCCCACGTTTCTTCGTTCCACGCGAATTCGCATGTTCCCCTTTTCCAGTGATCCCAAAGACCAGCAGCCAGCCGATGCGGAGCCCGTGCCCAAGGTGACCGAGGCACACCCGCTGGACACCCTGACGGGTGGCGTTTTCTCGGCCGCGACATCGGGCGAGCGCGCACAGCGGGTGCGTGACTGGCGGGCGTCCGACCCCGACCAGGAACAGATGCACGAGGTGTTCAAGGAGCTCTCGGCCAAGGACAAGG
>JADLBI010000128.1 GCA_020847775.1 Opitutaceae bacterium | reverse complement strand
TGGGCGATGATCGCGGCGTATGAGGAGATTTATCATCAAACGGTTCGCCGCGCCGGGCGGCTGACCTTCGCGGACGTGCAGCGTCTGCTTTTGCCGGAGGAAAACGGCGGGCGCGTGTTGTCCGCCGATGTCGCGGGCGAGGGCCGGCTGATGATTGATTACCGGCTCGATGCGGAGATCGACCACTGGCTGCTCGACGAATTCCAGGACACGAGTTTCGAGCAATGGTCGGTCTTGAAAAACCTGATCGACGAAGCGGTGCAGGACGCGGCGGGCGCGCGCAGTTTTTTCTACGTCGGCGACGTGAAGCAGTCGATCTACGAGTGGCGCGGCGGCGATCCGCGGCTCATGCGCGGGATCTTCGAGCACTACAACGCCGCCCCCGGCACGATCACCGAGCGGCATCTCGATGAATCGTGGCGCTCCGGCGAACCGATCATCGCCATGGTCAACACGGTGTTCGGCGCGGCGGAAACGTTTGCGACGTTCTTTCCCGGCGGCGCGGGAGCGATGTGGAATCAGGAATGGCGCGAGCATCGTTCGGCGCGCAAGGAACTGGGCGGGCAGGCGGCGTTGCTGCTGGCGGAAGACCGGGCGGGACGTTTTGAAATGACTTTGAAACTGTTGCGCGAGCTGCCGGCGCCGCGCGCGGATTTTTCGATCGCGGTGCTCGTGCAGAAAAACGACACGGCGGCGGAGCTGGCGGATTATCTGCGGCGCGCAGGCGGGATCGCGGCGGTGGCCGAGGCGGATTTGCAAGTGTGCGCCGACCATCCGGTGGGCGCGGCGCTGTTGTCGCTCGCACAGGCGGCGGCGCATCCCGGCGACACGGTGGCGTGGGAACACGTGTGGATGACGCCGCTGGGCGAAGTGTTGTCGGCGGCGGGCGTGCGCACGCCGGATGAATTGACGCGGCGCTTGCTCGCGCAGATCGCGGACGGCGGATTTGCCGAAACGCTGCGCGGCTGGTGGAAGCGGCTGGAGCGGATCATCACGCCGGATGAATTCACGCGCCGCCGGCTGCATCAATTTCTGACGGCGGCGGCGGAGTTTGATGCAGGCGGCGGTCGCGCGGCGGCGGATTTCATTCAATTCATGTCGGCTTACACGTTGCGCGAGCCGGATTCGGCCGCGGTTGTGCGCGTGATGACGATTCACAAATCGAAGGGGCTGGGTTTCGATGTCGTCGTGCTGCCCGACTTGGAAGGGCAGAAATTGGAGCAAGCGCGCGACGGGCTGGCGGTGCGCCGTTCCGAGGACTACGCGGTCGAGTGGGTGCTGGATTTGCCGCCGAAGGATTTGGCGGCGAGCGATCCGGTGCTGGCGGAGCAGGTGCGCGCGGCGGAGGCGCGCGGCGGTTATGAAAAACTATCCCTGCTTTATGTGGCGATGACGCGGGCGAAACGCGGTTTGTATGTGGTGATCGAGGAGCCGAAGCAGAAGTCCACTTCGAATAACTTCACGCGCTTGCTGGTGGAGACGTTGCCCGAGAACGGTGAGACGGTCGCGGTGGGCGAACTCAATTTGCGCGGGTCTTATGCGATGGGCGATCCGCGGTGGCATCGAAAGCTGCCTGTGGCAAAACCGGTCGCGGCGCCGGAGGGGCGGGGGCGATTATCCGGCGAGGGATTACCGCGTTCGCGGCGGCTGGAGGCGCGGCGACCGAGCGAGGCGCAGCGCGGGAGGGTGGCGGCGGAAGCCTTGTTTGCGTTGAAGCCGGCGAAAGGCGCGCGCGATTTTGGCCGCGAGGTGCATGGCCTGTTCGCCGGGGTGGAATGGCTGGCCGGTGGTGTGCCGGAGTCGTTGCATGAAACCCTGGCGGCGCAAGGCGAGGCCGGCGCGGAAGTCTTGGCGTGTTTGCAGGCGAAGGCGTTGGCGGCGGTTTGGACGCGACCTGCCGGGGCGGAGCTTTGGCGCGAACGCGCATTTGAGGCGGTGATTGACGGTGTGTGGATTACCGGAATTTTTGACCGTGTGGTGGTCGAGCGCGATGCCGCGGGCAATGCGGTGCGGGCGGTGGTTTATGATTTCAAGACTGACGAATCGGTGGAGCACGCGGTGGAGCGCCATGCGCCCCAGCTTGGTTTGTATCGCGTGGCCGTGGCGCAATTGACGGGATTGCCGGAGGCGAAGGTCGGCTGCATTCTGGTCATGACACGCTCTCGGCAGGGTCTGGGAATACCTCTTGGTTGAGACTCGGCCGGCGGAATGAGGGCCAACTTCATGCTTTACACGTAAATCACGTTTCCGCAGGTTTGCCGGTCCACTTTCATCAACATGGGTAATCTTAAGAAGAAACGTCGTCTCAAAATGTCGCAGCACAAGCGTCGTAAGCGCTTGAAGGCCAATCGGCATAAGAAGCGCACGTGGTAAACGGCGCAGCAATCGTACGAACCACGGTTGCCTCCTGTTTTTCACCAACCCGCCGGAACGACTCCGGCGGGTTTTTTGTCACGCACAGTTAAAGAAATGGTAAATGGCGGTAGGGTAGTGGGTAAGAAGCCGTTTTAACTTGTCTTGGTGCACATGGCTTGCGAGTTTCGCGACCCCGCAACTCCCCAAAAAAATCACAAAGCACCCGGTGATGCCTCAAGCCACGAGCGCGGACCCCAATTCCACCAGCAGAGAATTTTGCCAAGCGCATGTTTTTCGCCGCCAAAACCAAAGGGTATTTTATCGAGAAGAGCGCCCATACGGTGTTGCTGGCGCGGACTTCGGCCGCATCGGGCCCGATGCTCGTGGAGGAAGTGCGCGAGTGCGCGTCCGATGATGCAGAGGCCATGGCGGCGGCAGTCGCCGATTTGCAGCCCAAGAGGGCTCCCGGCGGTTACATGCAGGCCGTGTGCGGCGTTTATCCACCGAAACGGTTGGTGCGCCGTGTAAGCTTGGAGACAAAACGGCTCAAAGAGCCGGCTTATCTGGGTGAGATGTTGGGCCAGCAATTGCGTATTGAGCCCAGCAAATACTCCGCGGTGATGATCAACCCCAACGACGGCACAGACTACGACGTGGCCCGGCCGAATCCGCCGAAGGATGTGCTGATCGGGGCGTTGTCCTCCGAAGAAATCCTGCAAACGCAGGATCGCTTGCTGGAAGAGGGCATTTATCCCGACCGTTTGGAGCTGGCCTCGCTGTCCGTGCTGGGTGGCTTGGTCGATTACCTAAAGTTCACCAACGACAGTTCCTCGGTGCTGGTATTGGAAGCGGGCGCGGAGACGACCAATTCCTTCATCGTCACCGCTTCCGGGGTAGAGGCCGCGCGCCCCATGCCCCAAGGCTACGATGCAATGGTCCCCATCGTGCAGAGCGAACTCGGGCTGAAAGACGCTGAATCAGCGCGGAAATTGTTTTTTTCCAACACCTTCGATTTCACCGGTATGGGCCCGGTTCTCGTCAAACGCCTCATCAAGGAACTGCAATCGTCGATCGGTTTCTACGAAGTGCAGACGGGGCAGTCGGTCAGCCAGCTGCACAGCATATTGCTGCCGCCCAAACTAGCGTGGCTCGACGGGGCCATTGCCACCGGCATGGGCATTCACTCCCTGAGGGTCGAAATGGCCGAATGGCTTGCTTCCCGCCAAATCACCTTGGCCGATGCCGTTAAACCAAAGGTTGACGCCCGCTGGTTCGGGCTGTTCAGCCTGATGCTCAACCACAACCAGGCTGCCGTCGCTCCCCATGCTGTCGCTGAAAAAAAAGCCTGAGGCCGCGGCGGCGCAAACGCCGGCTTGGCACCCGAATTTCCGCAACTTCGAGGCGTTGCCGGACACGAAGGTGGTGCGCACCGCTTTCTTCATCAATGGCGGCGCGATCGCCCTCGCACTGTTGCTCGTGGTGTATCTGGGTGTGGGAGAGCTGAACTTGCACGCCTTGCGCGACCAGTGCGACGAGGCGCAGGAGCAGATCACGCGCGACCGGGCCGCCAATGACGCCGCGACCGCCAATTTCGGCAAATTCCAGGAGGTGGGTCTGCGGCTTAAAGAAGTGGACGATTTTGTGCAATCGCGGCCGGGCCTGGCGGACTTGTTGCTTAGTTTGAGCAAGACCCTGCCAGCCAACGTGGCGATCGACCGCCTCGAACTCGCTGCAGAACGCATCACCCTACGCGGCACGGTGCGGGGCGCGCCGGACAAGGCCAGCGGATATGCCTCCGGCTATGTGGAAGTCCTACGCAAGGCACCGGATTTCAAGCCCCTGTTCAAGGACGTCAGCCTGACCAATCTGACCCGCGTGGCCGAGACCGGCCGGTTGAGCATCGAGGTCACCATCAAACTCGCTGACGGGGCGAAAAAGTAGTCATGGCCATCTCCAACGAACAGCTCGTCGCCGCCATCAAGAAAAACCCCATCGTCACGGGGAGTATTGTCGTTGCGCTGTTGGCGGCGGCCACGCTCTATTTTCGCGCGGGGCTGGCACCCGCGGCGGAGCAAAAGCTGGAAGAGCTCACCAAGCAGGCCCGCCGGATGAGCACCAACATCAAATACGGGGCGCGTTTGGACGAGGAGTTGCAGACACTCACCACCGCCAACGAACAACTCAACCAGCGGCTGGTGGATGTGGGGCAGCTGGCCGACAACCTCCAATATTTCTACGCGCTCGAAGCCCGGACCGGCGTTAAGCTGACCGACCTGCGTCAACTCGGCTTGACGACCGTCGGCCGCGGTCCGGCCAAGAAAACCCAGTTCTCCCCGGTCGGTTTCTCCATGTCCATCAGCGGTTCCTACGCCCAGTTGATGGATTTTCTGCAACGGCTGGAGGGCGGCCGCTATTTCTGCCGGGTGCTGACGGCGGACTTTTCGCCAGTATCCGTCGAGGGAGGCAACAGCGGTTCTGCCAGTCTCGCGCGTCCGACTGATCTGAAGCTGCAACTCTCCATCGAACTGCTCGGCAAATCCACCTCATGACCACGCGCGTTCTACTCTTGGTTGTGCTGGGCGCAACTAGCGTTGCCGGCCCGGCTTGGGCGCAGTCGGTCGATGTGCAGCCGCCCGCCCGCCGCGAGGCCACCGTCAAGATGGCGACTGGGCTGATGGCCCAGCGCGTTTTCAGCGTGAAACCCGTCGAGGCAGTTTCGCCCTTCGCTCCCCCGGCCTTTGAGCAACCCGACCCAGAGGACCTCAAGGCGCAACTGGAAGCCGCCGCGGCGGCGGCCGCCGCCGGTCTGGCCGCTAGACCGACGGGCGACCGCGGCATCTTGGAAAAGCTCGCCGAGAAGATCGTGCCGAGCGGCATCGTGCGTCTTGGCGGTCGTGAAATCTTACTCTTCGGCCAGAAAAAACTTCAAGTGGGCGATCGTCTGACCGTGACGTTTGAAGGCGCGGATTACGATTTGGACATCATCGCCCTCGGGCCCAATTCCTTTACCCTTCGTTACCACCTCGAAGAGACCACCCGGTCAATCAAACCAGGAAAACAGCCATGAAAACCCGCGTTATTGTTTTTACCCTGCTGTCAGCCGGCCTGCTAGTCATGCGCGCCTGGGGACAGGAAACTGAAACCGCCACCCCAGCGCCAACTCCCGACGTTCCTCCAGTGATGGAAGCCCAGCCGCCTGATGTGGTCATCCACGGCGCGGCACCCACCGCCAACGTCGCCACCAAGGGCGCTGGCAAGGCCGCCGATACGCTCTCCGTGGACTTTCCCGACGAGGATGTGCGCAACATTCTACGCAATGTCGCCGACTTGTTTGAGTTGAACCTAGTCGTCCCCGATACCCTGCAAGGCCGCGCCTCGATCAAGCTGCGCGATGTCACCTGGCGGCAGATTTTTGAAGTGGTGCTTGCTCCCGTTGGCTACACCTATGTGGAGGATGGCGGCATCATCAAAGTCGTCAGCAATGACAGCCTGCTGAAAGAGCCCACCACCACCGAGGTGTTCGTGCTCAACTATGCCAACGCGAAGGATATCCTCCCCACACTCGCACCCTTGGTGGACAGTGCGGTCGGCGGCGGCATCGTGGTCAACGACCGCACCAATGCTCTCGTCATCACCGAGCGCCCCTCGCGCTTCAATCGCATTCGCCCCATTATCGAGCAACTCGACAAGGCGACGGCCCAAGTGATGATCGAGACCAAGTTTGTCGAGGTCACCGATCAGGATGTGAAGAACATTGGCGTGAACTGGTCGTCCCTCGCGGGCATGCAAATCGGGGCCGGCGGCATCAACCAAACTTGGCAGCGCGCTCGCGGCCAGGATCGGAATAGCGGCTCCGACCGCACCATCACATCGAATTCCGCAACCAGCAGCACCAACAACAGCACGGGTGGCACCTCCAATAACTCAAACTCCACGACGCAAACCGGCTTCTCCACCAATACCCCAGTCGGTAGCCCGGGTGCCGCGTCAAGCGTCACCTTCCCGGATGGCACGGTGACACTGGACAACCCTTCGGCCAAGTTCTCCACCGTCACTGGTCCGCCCACCATTCAGGTGACCGACTCCAACGGCAATCCCTCCACGCTGGATTTACCCATTAGCACGACCAACACGACCACGACCAACGGATCGTCCGCAGGCACTAGCTTGGCCAACGGGATCACCAACGGCGCGTCTGATGCAGTCAATAATCTGCTCGGGTTGGCCAACACTGGTGGCACCAGTCGGTTGGCTTCCGCGGTATTCTCTGCTTCCGACTTCAACATCATCCTCAGCGCGCTGAAGACGCAGAGCGACACCAAGCTCGTGTCGAACCCCACCGTGGTCACGCTGAACAACTCAGAAGCCATCATTAACATCGGCCGCGAGTATCCCATTCCGAATTACACCTACAATCAGGAGCGCGGCACCTATGAGGTCAGTGGTTTTGAATACCGTCCGATCGGCATTATCTTGCGTGTTACCCCGCAGGTGAACGCCCGCGGCTTCATCAAGCTCAACGTCGAACCTGAAGTCAGCAGCTCGACCGAGTCGGCCCCCTTCGGTGCTACGGCAATCCCGATCATCACCACGCGCAAGACCAAGACCCAAGTTTCGCTAAAGGACGGCTTCACCATGGGCATTGGCGGATTGATCGAGAACAACAACACCACCGGTCAGACGCGGGTGCCGGTGCTCGGCTCGATTCCGCTGCTCGGTCGGCTCTTCCGCTCAGACTCTAAGAACTTCAGCACACGCAACCTTATCATCTTCATCACAGCCAAGAGCGTCAGTGCTGATGGCGCGCCGATTGAGGAAGTGTTCGACTCGCGCCGCGTGCGCCAGCTCAACATGACGCGCGACGAGCTCCCCGGCTACCGCGACGGCAGCGATCCCTTCGCGCAGCCGATCCCGGAAGGTGCGAAGTCCAGCAAGTGAGCGCTGGTGGACCGCTCTCAAGCCGCACCGATTTGGGTGCGGCTTTTTTGTGTCACCACCACCCAACCAGAAACCCTTGCGCGGCCTTGATCATGATGACGCCGAGGTTTTTGGCGGCGTGGCCCGCGACGCAGGGGAGCAGGGATTGCCGGGGGTTCCACCGGGCGAACCGCGTGTAGTAGAACCAGAGCGAGAACATGAAGGCCGCGCTGGTGCTGAACGCGCCTTTCACCGTTAGCGTCGGATGAAACCCGCCTTCCGCGCTCCAGAGAAACGGATGCAGCAGCGCGAAGATCGCGGACGCGCCGACGACGCCGAGCCAGCGCAGGCCCGGGCCACGCTTGTCCAGCACGAGGTAGCCGCGGAAAATCAGTTCCTCGATGATGGCCGCGCCGAGTGTGTGGAACGCGAATAACACGGTGATGGTCGATTGTTCGCCGGTGATGCCGAGCGCGTATTCGCCGATGGTTTCGCCGCCGAGGAGAACCAAGCTGCCCGCGACGGCGATAAGCAGCGCACTGCGGGGCGCGGGGGTCGCTCCGGGCAGGGCCTGAGGGTTTGGTGAACCGGCCCGGGCCTGGCGCAAATCGCCCCACCAGAGTTTGCCGAGATATCCGGCAGCCGCGATCATAACCACTAGAAGCAACGGGTTATCTGTCATGGGGTCGTGAGTATTGGTTAGCAATTTGGCCGGAGCGCAGTAGAGTTCGCCGCTTCATGAATCGCGATGCTTCTACGGAACCGGTCGTCGTGCCGGGCAGCACGTTTGGACCGGTCTTTGCAGGTCTCAAGCCGCATATGGCCGCGCTGGATGAGTTTCTGCGGGAGCAAACTGGAGCCTTCGAGCCGGAGATCCGCGAGATGGCAGACTACTGTATCGACACTTCCGGCAAACGGATCCGTCCCGCGCTGGTGTTTTTGAGCGGCTGGCAAACCGAGGGGCGGCCCTCGTCGGCCTTGGTGCGCGCGGCGGCCGTGGTGGAGCTGGTGCATTTGGCCACACTCGTGCATGACGACATCATGGATGGGGCGGCTTTGCGGCGAAACCGCGAGACCGCGGCGCGCAAGTTTGGAGCCACCCCGGCAGTCCTGCTGGGCGACGCGTTATTTGCCCACGCGCTGCATCTGGCCGCGCTATTTCCTACGACCGAAGTGTGCCGGATCGTGGCTGAGTCCACTCGCCGGGTTTGCGCTGGCGAGATTGTGCAGACGATGCGGCGCGGTTCCACGCGGGTTTCGCGCGACGACTACTGGCGTATCATCGACTTGAAGACCGCCGAGCTCTTCCGTGTGTCGTGTCAGCTAGGCACGAGGCTCACGGGCGCGGCAGAAGGCTATGTGGCAGCGGCCGCGACCTTCGGGCGGCATCTGGGCATCGCCTACCAAATCTACGACGATCTGACAGATTTCTACGGTGATGAGCAACGGATCGGGAAAACGCTCGGCACGGATTTCGCCAGCGGCAAGCTCACCTTGCCGTTGCTCGTGCTGATGGAAAAACTACCGGCGACCGAGCGCGCCGGGTTGCGCGACGAGATTTGTGGATCCGCGGCCGGTCAGATGTCGCTTCGGCTTCACCAAATGGAGATCCTTGGCGTGTTCGATGAGGTAGAGACGACCGTGCTCCAGGAAATCGCATCTGCTGAAACCGCCCTTGCCCCGTGGGCAACGGAATCGTCTAGCGCTCTGCTCGGCCAACTGTGCGGCGTCCTTCGCGCACAGTTACGGGCCTTGCGGGAACGCGACTAAACCCACCGCCGGCGATTTCCCGGACAGTTCGTCGGGCTAATTTCCGTTTGCGCTCAGGCGATTGCGGGGCATGATGGCGGTGTTATGGACGCGCTGAAAGCCATTGGTCAATCGCTGGCGGCCTCCCCGGCACGGCAGCAGGAGGCCGATTCGGACGGAGAGATTGTCCGGCGTGTCCAATCTGGTGATGTCGCAGCGTTCGATGAATTGGTGCTGCGCTATCGTGGCCGAGTCCTCGGACTGATTTACAACATGACCTCCAACCGGGAGGACGCTTCCGACTTGACGCAGGACACGTTTATCAAGGCATTTCAGTCCATCAACCGTTTTCAAGGCCAGTCCTCCTTCTTCACTTGGCTCTACCGGATTGCGGTCAATTCGACCCTTACCCACCTGCGGAAAAACCGCCTCCGCACGTTCTTCAGCCTGGAAAAAGTGGACGAAAACGACCATCAGTCGACAGAAGTTATTGAAGCTCTGACTGATAACTCAGGCGCTGAACGCGATACCTATGTGAAGGAACTTCAGGAAAGATTGAACGAGGCGATGCAAAAGTTGTCTATCAATCACAGAACTGTGGTGACTTTATTCGAAATCGATGGCCTTGGTCATCAAGAAATTGCCGAGATTATGAACTGCTCGGTCGGCACGGTGCGCTCCCGTCTGCACTATGCCAAGCAATTGCTCCAAGCGGAATTGCAGCCCTATCTTCGTTAATGAAATCCGACCCCAACCGACCCCAAGTAACTCTGGAACAGCTCCTGCGCGTGAAACGTGCGGAACGGCCGTCGCCGGAATTTTGGCAGCAATTTGAGCGCGAAATGCGCGTGAAACAGTTGGCTGCAATAGTCGAGCCCCGTCCATGGTGGGCGCCCTTCATCCGCATAGGCGCACGCGTCGCCCGCTATCAAGTGCCGGTTGGCGCCACCGCGATTTTTGCCCTCACGCTCCTGACTGTTCGGGAATATCAAACCCCCGCTTCCTCCGAATCCGGGTTTGCACCCGTGATTGAGGAACGCGTGGTGCAGACCATGCCTGGTCCGGCGGTTACCGTGGTGATGTCGGCCCACCCGGCCGCGGCCACTCTAGCCGAAACCGATGCCGCGGCTCCCGCGCAAGTTGCCGCGAATCATGTCTCCGGTTCGGCCCCTACTCCCGATAGCGCGGTTCGCGACGTGCCGATGCTCGGTGGTGCCGGTGGCGAAATTGATTCACCCACGGCTCGCCTGATTGCGGCCAATCTTGAAGCGGTTAAATCCAGTGCCCCCGAACTCGCGCAACTGATCAACCGTGTGTCCGGTATGGACGCACTGATCGCCCCACCGCAGAAGACTGAGATTATCGACCCTCTGGCGCGGGTGACCGTCAATTCCGACCGCCGCTCCAACCGCTTGCTAGCCAGCGCCCTGCCGGCCGCGAGCTATGCTTCCGGGGAAGTCACTGCTGCGCCAACCAATGCCCGCCTCAGCCGCGCGCTGACTGATGAGCGACTCTACGATTCAGTCAGCCGCTTTGGCTTCAAGGCCAACCGTGTCGCTATCAAGTTCTGAAACAATTGTGATCCGACCGCATTTCCCAAGCTCCGTCTCGCACGGGGCTTTTTGCTTTTTCTGAACTGTCGACCACGTTGAGATTATGCGCACAGAAAAAGATTCCATGGGTGAGATGCCGGTGCCGGATGACGCCATGTGGGGCGCGTCCACGCAGCGCGCGGTGTTAAATTTCCCCATCAGCGGCCGACAGATGCCCGCGGCGTTCATTCGCGGCCTCGGTCTGGTCAAAGCAGTCGCCGCGCAAATCAATGCGGAGCTCGGCCGGTTGCCCGTCGAGAAGAGTATCCTCATCCAGCGCGCCGCGCGCGAGATCGCCGCGGGCCGGCACCACGCGCAGTTTCCGGTGGACGTGTTTCAAACTGGCTCGGGCACCTCGACCAACATGAACGCCAACGAGGTGATCGCACACCGCGCCGCGCAATTGGCTGGCGTGCCCGGCGTCGTGCACCCCAACGACGACGTGAACCTCGGCCAGTCGTCCAACGACATCATCCCTACTGTGCTCCACATCAGCGTGGCCGTGGCCTTGCGGGAGGAGCTGCGGCCCGCGCTGGCGCGGTTGCACGCGGCGCTGGCGGACAAGAGCCGCGCCTTCGATAACGTGGTGAAAATAGGCCGCACCCATTTGATGGACGCCACGCCACTGACACTGGGCCAGGAGTTTTCCGGCTACGCGGCGCAGGCCGCAAAGGCTGTCGCGCGGGTGGATCGCGCCGTCGTCGCTCTGGGTGAGCTGGCGGTCGGCGGCACGGCCGTGGGCACCGGCATCAACGGCCATCCGGAATTCGCGCGTCGCGTCTGCATGGTATTGACGGAGGAGACTGGTATCGAGTTTCGCGAAGCCGAAAACCATTTCGAGGCCCAGGCCGCGCGCGACGATCTGGTGGAGGTGGCCGGTAAGCTCACGGCTGTGGCGACGGCGCTCACCAAAATCGCCAACGACATTCGTCTGCTTGGCTCCGGTCCGCGCGCGGGTTTGGGCGAACTCAAGCTGCCCGCCACCCAGCCCGGCTCTTCGATCATGCCGGGCAAAGTAAATCCGGTAATGAGCGAAATGCTTGTGCAGGTGTGCCTTTACACGCAGGGCCTGATGCAGACCGTCGCCCTGTGCGGCCGCGACGGCCATTTTGAGCTCAACGTCACGCTGCCACTCATGGCGCATTGTTTGCACGAAGCGGCGGCTTGCCTCGCCAATGGCGCGCGCGTGTTTGCCGAAAAATGCGTCGAAGGTTTGGAGGCTGACGAAGCGCGCTGTCGCGAACTAATGGAGCGATCGCTCATGCTCGTGACCGCGCTCAACCCGCGCATCGGCTACGACGCGGCCGCGGCGGTGGCGAAGGAGGCGCTAGCTACGGGCAAATCACTGCGCGAGGTCGTGCTCGCGAAAAAGCTCATGACACCTGCAGCATTGGACGAGGCTCTCGTTCCGCTCGCGATGACCAAACCCGGAGCGAGTGCTTTGTCGGTCGGCGGAGCCTGAATTCGCTGTGTGGCGGGTGTCACCTGCTCAACGCGACTACTTCTTACTTGGCAGGCATGCGCCGCAGCCGTTGGCGAAGAAGTCGTTGCCTTTGTTGTCCACGAGGATGAACGCCGGGAAATCTTCCACTTCGATTTTCCAGATGGCCTCCATGCCGAGTTCGGGATATTCGAGCACCTCCACCTTTTTGATGTTCTCTTTGGCGAGGATCGCGGCGGGGCCGCCAATGCTGCCGAGGTAGAAGCCGCCGTGGGTTTGGCATGCCTTGGTCACCTGCGCGCTGCGATTGCCCTTGGCGAGCATGACGAGCGAGCCGCCGTGCGCTTGGAAAAGATCGACATAGCTATCCATGCGTCCGGCCGTGGTTGGTCCGAAACTGCCGGACGCGTAGCCTTTTGGCGTCTTGGCCGGGCCGGCGTAGTAAACGGGATGATCCTTCAGGTATTGCGGCAGGCCTAGACCCGCGTCGAGGCGCTCCTTGAGCTTCGCGTGTGCGCTATCGCGCGCGACGATCATCGGGCCGCTCAACAAAACCTGCGTGGTGACCGGAAGTTTGTTCAACTCGGCGAGGATGGCCGGCATCGGTTGATTGAGATCGATGCGGACGACGTGGTCGGTATTGAGCGTGCGTTCGGACTCCGGGATGAAACGACCGGGGTTGGTCTCAAGCTTTTCGAGGAAGACGCCTTCTTTGGTGATCTTGGCCTTGATGTTGCGATCGGCGCTGCAAGACACGCCGAGACCAACGGGGCATGATGCGCCGTGGCGCGGCAGGCGGATGACGCGTACGTCGAGCGCGAAATACTTACCGCCGAATTGCGCGCCGATGCCGGTTTGCTGTGCGAGCTCGAGCACGCGTTTTTCCAACGCGAGGTCGCGGAAAGCGCGGCCGTGCTCGTTACCGGTGGTCGGCAACGCGTCGTAATATTTGGTCGAGGCGAGTTTGACGGTCTTGAGGCAGGTTTCGGCACTGGTGCCGCCGATCACGAAGGTGAGGTGGTAGGGCGGGCAGGCGGCGGTGCCGAGGAGGCTCATTTTCTCGACGATGAACTTCTCCAGACTCTTGGGATTAAGCAGCGCCTTGGTTTCTTGGAAGAGAAACGTTTTGTTGGCTGAGCCGCCGCCCTTGGCGACAAAGAGAAATTTGTATTCCGCGCCTTCGGTGGCGAGGAGGTCGATCTGCGCGGGCAGGTTGGTGCCGGTGTTGGTTTCCTTGAACAGGTCGAGCGGCGCGGTCTGTGAGTAGCGGAGGTTTTCCTTGGTGTAGCACTCGTAAACGCCGCGGCTGAGCCACTCGGCGTCGTTGGCGCCGGTCCAGACTTGCTGGCCTTTCTTGCCCAAGATGATCGCGGTGCCGGTGTCTTGGCAGAATGGCAAAATGCCCTGCGCGGCGATCTCCGCGTTTTTCAGCAGCGTGAGTGCGACATAGTAGTCATTCGCACTGGCCTCCGGGTCCGCGAGGATGGCGGCCACCTGTTCTAGATGTTTCGGACGCAGCATGAACGAGCAGTCGTGAAACGCGTGTTGCGCGAGGTAGGCGAGCGCCTCGGGCTCGATTTTGAGCATCTCGCGATCTTCGAAATGAGCGGTGCTGACACCTTCGCGCGAAAGCAGCCGGTATTCGGTGTCGTCCGGACCGAGCGGGAATGTCTCCTGAAAATGAAATGTCGGCGTGGCCATGTTGCCAACCTGCACAAGTCGCGCCTGACTTCAACGCGTCGTTGCCGCCAGCATCTGGCGCACGGTGTCGTGGAAGCGCGGCAAATCCGCCGTCGTGACGAGGGCACCGGGCTCGCGGCCCCAGTCCGCGCCGGGCCAAGTGCCGTGTTCGAGAAACCGATCGATGGCACCGCTCATGCCCGCGACGTTGCTATAGACTTTTTGTTCCTTTTCGTCGCGCGCCCAAGTCAAGCGTTCCGCGGGGAAGGGCGTGATGCGGCCACTGGAGACGTGAGATAGATCGTTTAGCATCACGAAGGGGCGGGAATCAACCAGGCTGGTGGCGGGGCGTTCCGCCTCGCCGCGCAGGTAGCGGTGATAAGCGAGATGGTTTTCCGTCAGCCCGTCGAAGCCGCCGACCTCAATGCGTTCGTTGCGGCCATCGCGCCAGCGGACTTCGGCATGGCCGCCGACGGCATAGCGAATTTCGGCGTTTTCGCAGATGACCGTTTCCATGTGCGAGGCTTGCCCCGCGCAGGCGTGGGTGACGGCGAAGCGCATCGTCTGGCCGGCCTGCGTCAGCGCCTGCACAAAAAAAGTGTCGGCACCTTCGATGGCGTGTGCGCGGTAGAGTTCGGCGCGCACGCTGGAAAGTTGCGCCCAGCTGGAGAGTCCGCCCTGACCGAGCCAAAATAACATGTTGTGCACGAAATGGGCGTTGGCGTTGCCAAAACAGGAATCGAGCACGACGCGGGCGTTCATCATCAACCGACCAGCCCAAGCGGAACGGCGAAAATAGTCGGCTGGCCTCGGCCAATGCGCCATGAGCCGGGCCCCGGTGACCGCGCCGAACTCGCCGTTGAGCAGGCGCTGCTTTAACGCGAGGCGTGGTTTCTCGACGATGAAATTGAAGGCGACCAACGTGGACTTCTTCGCCTTTTGATCGAGTGTGATCATCGTCTCCAACTCCGCGTAGTCGAGGGTGGGTGGCTTCTCCAGATACACCGCGATGCCCGCTTCGATCCCGGCGCGGTGCATCTCGGCATGGAGGTTGATTGGGGTGGGAACGACCAATAGATCGAGCTCGCGGCGGCAGGCGCCGAGCAGCTGTCGGTAGTCTGGGAAAACGCATACGCCGCGCTGGGCGAGCCGCCAGTTTTGCTGCTCAGTGGCGAAGGCGGCGGCGTTGGGATCGCAGGTGCACACGAGTTTGGCCAGACCGCGCTCCTCGAGCCGCGCGATGGTGTTGTGGTGCCAACCCGCGAACCCGCCCATGCCGATGATGCCAATGCGAATGGGTTCCATCACACGATTTTAAGTTTGGGGAGATCTTGGCCGTCCATTAACCCGACGGGTTTGCCCTTGGCGTTGATGACAATCAGATCGTCGATTTTATGGAGTTCGAACATGCGCAGAGCTTCAACCGCCAAGACGTCGTCACGGATGGTCTTGGGCGCGCGCGTCATGAACCGCGCCACGGGCTGCCGCAGAAAATCTGGGCCGGTCAGGGCGCTGCGGCGAAAATCGCCGTCGGTCAAAATGCCGACCAGTTTACCGGTGCGTTTCTGCACGAGAGCGACACTGCCGCTCTTGGCCTTGGTCATGGCCATGATGGCTTCCTGCGTGGTGCAGGTTTCAGGCATGATGGGCAGACGATCGCCTGTGCGCATGAAGTCGCGGACTTTAAGGAGCAGGGCGCCGAGGTTGCCGGCTGGGTGAAGCAGCGCGAAATCATCGCGCGTCAGACCGCGCGCTTCGAGGAGAACCATCGCGAGCGCGTCGCCGAGTGCGAGGGCGGCGGTGGTGCTAGCAGTGGGTGCTAGTGCGAGCGGGCAGGCTTCGCGCGGCACGCGATAATATAACTGATAATCGCTGTTGCGCGCCAAATCAGAGTCGGGTCGGCTGGTGAACGCCACAATGCCGACACCGATGCGTTTCAACGGTGGCAGCAGGCGCAGGACCTCGGTCTGACCGCTGTTGCTGAGCAGGAGGGCGAGGTCGCCTTCGCGGCAAAGTCCGAGATCGCCGTGCAGCGCCTGCGTGGCGTCGAGGAAACTAGAGGTTACGCCCGTGCTGTTGAACGTGCCGGCGAGTTTTTGGGCGATGTGGGCGGATTTGCCGACACCACTGAATACCAGTTTGCCCCCGTGTTTGAGCATGGTGTCAATCGCCAGCGCAGTTTTCACAAACTCCGGCCCTAGGTTTTTCGCGGTGGCGGACAGGGCCTCCCCCTCGGTGTGGATGCACTGGCGGGCACGGCGGAGGATGGATTGCGGAGTCAGGGCCATTTAGGATTGAATCGCGGGAACAGGTTGCGGAATTTACGCGCCACGCCCGCTCGTTCAATCCCTTTTCCCATTGCGATGCCAACCCCCCGACTGACCTCCCGGCTCATTACTTGCCTATTGGCGCTGGGGCTTTGCGTCTTGTGGACCGCCTGCGAGCCGGGCTCCAG
>JADLBI010000127.1 GCA_020847775.1 Opitutaceae bacterium | reverse complement strand
CCATGCCCGCGCGGCGCAAGCCGGTTTCCGCACGCGTGCGGCGCACGGCGAGCACGACTGCGGCGCCGTTTTGCCACGCGGTGACGAGTTCGGGGATGACTTCTGGCGGATCCTGCAAGTCGGCGTCCATCGTCACCACCGCGTCAAATTCGGCGGCGTGTTCGAGCCCGGCCATGAGCGCGGCTTGAAAACCAAAGTTGCGCGACAGGCTGAGCAGTCGGAAACGCGGGTCGTGCTCGCATTGAGCCGCGATCATGGTGGCCGTGGCATCCCGGCTGCCGTCATCAATCATGATCACTGACCATTGCACGTCGGCGCGGCTCGCGAACATCGCGGTCAGGCGCGCGAATAGTTCCGGCAAGACGGGGGTCTCGTTGTAGGCGGGGATGACGAGTGCGACCTTGGGCTGGTTCACAATGGCGAGATTGAGGCGTGAATGTCAGGACGTGAAGCGCGTTCTTCGCGCCAGCGCGTTACCGGAGTAAATTGTATTTGAAAATCGCCCAGAGGGCGCGGCAGCCGTCGCGCCAGCCGATTTTTTTGCCCTCCTCGTAGGTGCGGCCGTAGTAGCTGATGCCGACTTCGTAGATCGGCACGCGGAGCTTGGCGACTTTGGCGGTGATCTCGGGCTCGAACCCGAAGCGCGCTTCCTCGATGGTGATCTTTTGTAGCACCGCGCGGCGGAATACTTTGTAGCAAGTCTCCATGTCGGTGAGGTTGAGGTTGGTCAGCATGTTCGAGCAGAGCGTGAGGAACTTGTTGCCGACCATGTGCCAGAAATAGACCACGCGGTGCGCATCGCCGCCGCTGAAGCGCGAGCCGAAAACGACATCAGCCTTTCCATCGACGAGGGGTTTGAGCAGCTTGGGGTATTCGTTGGGGTCGTATTCGAGATCGGCGTCCTGGATGATGACCACGTCGCCGGTGGCGGCGGCGAAACCGGTGCGCAGGGCCGCGCCTTTGCCCTGGTTGACCTCGTGGTAAATCACCTTGTCCACCAGCGGGGCGATCTGGGTGCGCAGCAGATCGCGCGTGCCGTCGCGCGAGCAATCGTCCACGATGATGATTTCTTTGTCTGGCACGGGCGCGGCGCGGACTCGGTCAACGAGGGCGCGGATGGTCTTGGCCTCGTTGTAGCAGGGGACGACGATGGAGAGCTTCATGCGCGGGAAAGTCAGGATGAGGGAAGAATACAGGGCACGGCTTTGCCGTCACGACGACGATAAACCGTGAAATCGCGGCGGTCGGTCGTGATCAGCCGGGCTTTGGGGTGGCGTTCGGATAAAATGATCAGCGAGGCATCACCCCAATCCCCGCGGTCAGGATACGCGTGGATGATCTCAGCCGCGCGACCACTGTCCAAGGGCTGGATGGGCAGAAATTCAATCAAGCCCGACTCGAGCGCGGCCAACAATTGAAACAAGGCGGGCGGGTGGGCTTTCAGATGATGCGCGGCCTCGGCAAAAACCGACTCAGTGGTAAAGACTCTCGTGCCCACCGAGCTCAGGGTTGCGCGACTCCACTCGTGCCATTGATCGGTCGACCAGAAGGCGCCGACCAACGGACCAGCGTCCACGAGATAATCAACGCGCGAAGCCTTCACGGGATGAAAGATCCTGAGCGGCGTCTTTCGGGAGCGTGGCAGCCGGAGTTTCCGCGAAAAAGGCCTTCCAATTGGTCTGACTGCTGCGCGCTTGCGCGGCTTCCCGCAGATATTCGGAGAGACTCAGACCGCGCCGCCGAGCCTCCAGGGTGAAGCGTTTCTTTTCCAACGCGGAGAGGCGGATGGTGGTCACGGGCATGTATTACGAGTGTATTTCGCCAAGTGCCCTGTCAAGTGCGCCCCGATAATCCGCACGGTGGCCTTGACCCTCGCTCACGCGATGGCGCAGCATATTTTCATGCAGGATCAAGTTTCGCCGCGTCGGGGCAAAAAACTCTTCGTCTTGGCCGTGATCGGCCTGGCGGGGTTGGCCGCTGCGTGGTGGCTGTTTCGCCACTACGGCACCGACGCGCGCATGATCGTGGATGCCGGGGTGGGCAAGGTGCGGCAGCTCGGCGCGGGCAGGTTCTTTATGTTGATGGCGCTCTTGCCGGCGGTGGGTTGTCCACTGTCGGTGTTCACGTTGACGGCTGGGCCGGTGTTCGCGCCGACGATCGGGATGCCCATGGTGTTAGGGTTGGTTTGGGTGAGTGTGGCGGTCAATCTGGCGATTTCCTATTGGCTTTCGCGCTATGCGTTGCGTCCTTGGTTGGCGCGCTTGATCGGCTGGCTGGGTTACAAACTGCCCGAGGTGAAAGCGTCCGATCATCGCGGCTTGGTGATCCTCGTGCGCGTGACGCCGGGGCCGCCGTATGTGTTGCAAAGCTATTTGCTCGGTTTGGCGAATATTCCCTTCGGCACGTATTTCTACATCTCGTGGGTTATCTCGTCGCTCTACTCGTGCGCCTTCGTGCTCTTCGGTGATGCGTTGATCCAAGGCAAGGGCAAGATGGCGTTGGTGGCGGTCGGCCTGTTCGCGGCCTTGACGGTGGGCGTGCAGTTGCTGCGGCGTCACTATCGTCGCCGAAAGGAAAAAGCGCAGGCATGAGCAAACGCGATGAGGTGCTCTTCGGTGAGGCCGATGACCGCGTGGAGTCGGTCAGCGATTTCACGCGGCGCGTAAAGACGCTATTGGAAACCAATCTGCGCGCCGGTTGGGTGCGCGGTGAAATTTCCAATCTGCGGGCGCAGGCCAGCGGGCACGTGTATTTCTCGCTCAAAGATGCCGGGGCGCAGTTGAGCGCGGTGTTGTTTCGCGGCGATGCGGCGAAACAAGCGGTGAAGCTACGCGATGGCTTGCAAGTAGTCGTGTTCGGCCAAGTAAGCGTTTACGAGGCGCGTGGCCAGTATCAGCTCGTGGTGCGCGCCGTGATCGAGGACGGGGTGGGGCGGTTGCAGCGCGAGTTCGAGGCGTTAAAGCAGAAACTCGCGGGCGAGGGGTTGTTTGATTCCGCGCGCAAGCAGCCGATCCCGCCGATGCCCGCGACGGTGGGTTTTATCACCTCGCCGACCGGCGCGGCGGTGCAGGATTTTTTGCGTATCCTCACGCGGCGTGATTGGCGTGGTCGCGTGGTGGTGCTGCCCGCGAAAGTGCAGGGGGAGGGCGCGGCGGCCGAGATGGTGGTGATGCTGCAAACCGCGCAGGAGCTGGGTATTTTTGATCTGCTCGTGATCGGCCGCGGCGGCGGCAGCATCGAAGACCTGTGGGCTTTTAACGAAGAGCTGCTGGTGCGCGCGGTGGCCGCGTGCGCGGTGCCAATCATTTCGGCCGTGGGGCACGAGATTGATTTTACTTTGTGCGATTTCGCCGCGGATGCGCGCGCGGAAACGCCGAGTGCGGCGGCGGAGTTGATTTCGAGCCGCTTTGTCGAAGCGGTCGAGCGCGTGAATCAAGCCGGAGAGAATCTGCATTTTCATTTGCGCGACACGGTGGAAAACGCGCGCCAGCGGCTCGCCCACGCGCGGAGCCGCCTGCGTTTGCTGAGTCCGGCCGCGCAAATCGAACAGGGATATTTGCGTTTGGATGATTACGCGAACCGGCTCGCGGCCAGCATGCGGGCCGCCGTGCGGGACCGTCGCCACGAACTCGCGACGCGGCGGTCTGACCTGCTGCGGCTGTCGCCTGAGTATCGGATACAAAGTGAGTCGCAGAAGCTGCTTTCGCTGTGGAAGCGCCTGCAATCGGTCAGCCCCGCGTCGGTCTTGCAGCGCGGTTTCGTCATCATGCGCGACGAGGCTGGCCAACCGGTGGCGCGGCGAGAGGGTGTGGCCGCCGGCCGAAAGTTGCAGGCGGAATTTGGCGACGGTTTTTTGCTGGTTCGGGTGGAATAAATCCGCGCGATGGTTACTCTTACCGGCATGAAACGCTCTTCGTTTGCCGCGGGTATGATTGCGATCACACTGCTGACAGCGGTTACGCTTTTTGCCGATATGAATGATTCCGATAATTCCCCCGCCAAGGACGCGCTGGAGTGCAAGCCGGGCGAAGTCTCCGCCTGCGGTTTGCCGTCCAACGTCGTCATCGACATGAGCAAGGCCAAGGTGCAGCGCACGGAGGCCGAGTGGCGTGAGCGGCTGACGCCCAACCAATATCATGTCGCGCGCGAGCAGGGCACCGAGCCGCCGTTCCGCAACGCGTTTTGGGACAACCATGCCGATGGCGTGTATTTCTGCGTGGGCTGTGACACACCGTTGTTCGACAGCGCGGCCAAGTTCGATAGTGGCACGGGTTGGCCGAGCTATTATCGGCCGATTGAACGCGCCTTCGTCGGCATCGCGCGCGACACCAGCCTCGGGATGATTCGCGACGAGGTGCACTGCACGGTGTGCGGCAGCCACCTCGGCCATGTGTTCGACGATGTGCCGCGCAAGAAAGGCCGGCGTTATTGCATCAACTCCGCCTCGCTGCGCTTCGTGACGCGGGCGAACTACGCCGCGTGGGTCGCGCGGGATGGCGGCGCGGGAAAGAGGGGATTTTACCGGCTGTTTCGCCCTGAGGTGAGAATCGCCCGAGATCGGCCGTGCGCGGCCGTTGCGGCTATTCGATTACGAATGAGCACATTTGTTTCCAGAGCTTGGTGCTGTCGCTTTTCATGGGCAGAGAAAGGACGGGGCGATAGACGGCGTATTCGACTTGGAACAGGAGGCGCTTGGTTGTGCCGTCGGGCAGTGTGGCGGCACCGGTGACT
>JADLBI010000126.1 GCA_020847775.1 Opitutaceae bacterium | reverse complement strand
TGCTTGTAGAGTTCACGGCCGGAGTCGGTCATCCACGTGTCGTTGACGGCGTCGTTTTGGCGCGGGGTGACGCGGTAAATGATGCCTTCGCGCGACCAGACGACAGTGTTGGCGCCGACGGATGACTCGGTGCAAATGCTGTTGGTCTGCTTGAGGAACCAGACGCGCATCTTGAAGCGGAAATCCGTCGAGGTGAGCGCGCCGACCGGGCAGATGTCCACGGTGTTGAGCGAGTAATTGTTCTCGAGTTTCTTGCCGGGGTAGCAGGTCAGCGTGGAGTAGCTGCCGCGGTTCACGAAGCCAAGGACGTCGTCCTTGGCGATTTCCTTGCTGAAGCGGATGCAGCGTGAGCAGAGGATGCAGCGTTCGTCGTCGAGAATGACGCGCGGGCCGAGGACGGTGCGCTTGGGTTTGACGACTTTTTGCTCAACGAAGCGCGAGTAGCCGCGGCCGTAGCCGGTGGCCTGCTCCTGGAGTTTGCACTCGCCGGCTTGATCGCAAATCGGGCAATCCAGCGGGTGATTGATGAGGAGAAACTCCATCACGCCTTCTTGGGCGGACTTGGCCATCGGCGACTTGGTCCGCACATGCATGCCGGGCGCGACGGTCGTGCCGCAGCCGATCACGGGGCGCGGAATCCAGCTGATTTTCTGCTTGCCGGTGGCCTCGTCCATGATCGGAGCCTTGGTGGCGGGATCTACGGCGGGCATGCCCATCTCGACGAGGCACATGCGGCAATTACCCGCGATGCTGAGCTTCGGGTGATAGCAGAAGTGCGGCACGTCCACATTGATCTGGCGCGAGGCCTCGATCAGGTTCGTGCCCTTGGGCACGGCGATCTCCTTGCCGTCGATGTTGACGGTGACGAGGTCGGGTTTGGCGGGCTGGGTCATTGCGAAAATAATTTTATCCACGAATGGACACGAATGAACACCAATGTCCGCCGAAGGGAGGCATCTGGAAGGATTCGTGTTTATTCGTGTTCATTCGTGATTGCTAAAAATCAGACGAGTTCGAGGGAGTCGGCGGGACGGGATTTCTTGGTTTCGGCGTAGCCGTCGAACTCGTCCTTGAACTTGGCGAGGAAGCTCTGGGTCGGCCAGGAACAGGCTTCGCCGAAGGCGCAGATGGTGCGGCCGGGAATCTGATCGGCCACGCCCTTGAGCAACGCGCCGTCCTCCGCGCGGGCGGCACCGTGCACCATGCGCGAGGAGATTTTCTTCATCCAGAGCGAGCCTTCGCGGCAGGGCGTGCACTGGCCGCAGCTTTCGTGGGCGTAGAAGGCGTTGATGTTGGCGAGCGCCTCGACCATGTTGACGGAGTCGTCCATGACGATGACGCCGCCGGAGCCGCCCATCGTGCCGATCATGCCGAGCGAATCGAAATCCATCGGCACGTCCTCGACGCCCCAATCGTATTCGGCACCGGAGCGTAGCTTGCCTTTGAAGCGTTCGCCGAAGCGCAGGATTTTGGCCGAGGAGCCGCCGGGAATGACGGCCTTGAACTTGCGGCCGTCGCGCGGGCCGCCGCAGACGTCGTTGAGGAGCTGGCCCATGGTGATCTTGCCGCACTCGAACTCGTAATAACCGGGTTTCTTGACGTGGCCGGAGACGCAATAGATGCGGGTGCCGGTGTTGCCGGGCGTGCCGATCTTGGCGTAGGCGTCACCGCCCATATCCATGATGTGCTTCACGTGGCAGAGCGTCTCGACGTTGTTCACGATCGTCGGGCACTGGTAGAGGCCGAGCACGGCGGGAAAATACGGGGGCTTGATGCGCGGGTAAGCGCGCTTGCCCTCGAGCGATTCGATGAGGCCGGTCTCCTCGCCGCAAATGTAGGCGCCGGCGCCGCGGTGCACGTAGATTTCACAGGAATAATCCGTGCCGAGGATGTTGGCGCCGACGAAATTTTTCTCACGGGCCTCCTGGATGGCCTTTTCGAGGATGCGCGCGCCGTGGGGCATCTCGCCGCGGATGTAGATGTAGGCCTGCTTCACACCGTTGGCGAAACACGAGATCATCGTGCCCTCGATCAACTGGTGCGGGTCCTGGTGGATGATGTAACGGTCCTTGAAGGTGCCGGGCTCGGACTCGTCGGCGTTGACGATGAGGTAGATGGGCTTGCCGGACTTGCGGTCCACGAGCGACCACTTCACGCCGCAGGGGAAACCCGCGCCACCGCGGCCGCGCAGGCCGGATTTTTTAACCTCTTCGCGCAGGTCCTCGGGTTTTTGCGCGACGGCTTTCTTGAGTATCTCGTAGCCGCCGTGGCGCAGGTAGCACCCGATGTCATTCGAGTAGCCGGCCTCGTCGATGTGCTGGAAAATCAGGCGTCGTTGTTCGGGCATGGCGTTCAGCGTTTGGCGGCTTCGGCTTTGATCTGCGCGGCGAGTTGCCGCGCCTTGGCGCAATCCACGTGCTCGTGCAGCTCGTCATCCACCATGACCACGGGGGCGGAACCGCAACTGGCGAGGCACTCGACAAACTCGACGGTCACCTCGCCGTCGGGCGAAATCTCGTCGAGGCCGGTGTTGAATTCCGCCTTGAGCGTGTCGCAAGTCTGGAAGCCGCCGTTGAGCGCGCATGAGAGCGTGCGGCAGACGCGGATGTGCCGCCGGCCGATCGGCTTCTGGCGGAACATCGGGTAGAATGTGATCACTTCGTAAACATTGATCGGTTGAATCTCGAGCTTGGCCGCGACCCACTCGGTGGTGTCGGGCGGCAGGTGACCGATGTCCTCTTGGATGAGGTGCAGGAGCGGGAGTGTGGCGCTGCGCTTCTGCGGGTAATGCGTGATCACCTCGTCGATGCGCTGCAATGTTTCGGGCTTGAGATTCATCAGAGGGAAGTAGCGGGTAGCGGGTAGTGGGTAGCCAGCATGGGCTGGCGGCCCAAGGTGCGTTCACCGCGGTGACTGGAGGAAATGGGAAGAACTGCTTTCATCATGCTCACTATTCGCTACTCAATGCTCGCTACTGGGTTCACCGGTCGCATTCGCCCATCACGAAGTCGAGCGAGCCGAGGATGGAAACCACGTCGGTGATCATGGCCCCGACGCAGACCTTGGGCAAAATGGAAAGGTTGCAGAACGACGGGGCGCGGATTTTCAGGCGATACGGCACGCCGCCGCCCTTGCTCACGATGTAGAAACCAAGCGCGCCCTTCGGATTCTCGGCCTCGAAATAGACCTCGCCGGCCGGCATCTGCGGGCCCTCGGTTACCAGCATGAAGTTTTGGATCAACTCCTCCATCGATGAGAGGATCTTGGCTTTCGGCGGGGCGAAAATCTTGCGCGCGTCCTGCGCATACCAATCGCCGCCGGGAAACTTGGCCACGGCCTGTTTGATGATGCGGACGGACTGGCGCATCTCCTCGCCGCGCACGAGGTAGCGGTCATAGGAGTCTCCCTTGGTGCCCACCGGCACGTCGAACTCGTATTGTTCGTAACCGCTGTATGGGCGGTCCTTGCGCAGATCCATCGGCACGCCTGAGGCGCGCAGGTTCGGCCCGGTCAGCCCGTAGGCAATGGCGTCCGCCCGACTGATCGTGCCGATGCCGACGGTGCGGTCGGTGAAGATCTTGTTGCGCGTCAGCAGGGCGAGAATCTCCTCGAGGATTGGCAGGAACTGGTCGCAAAACGCGTCCCCCCGGCCGGTCCAACCCTCGGGCTCGTCGCGGGAGACGCCGCCGATGCGGGTGTAGCTGGTGGTGAAGCGCGCTCCAGTGAGCTCTTCGAATAACTTGTAGAGTTTTTCACGCTCGGTGAACGAGTAGAGGAAGACCGTCCAAGCGCCGACATCGATGCCGAACGCGCCCAGCCCCATCAGGTGCGAGGAGATGCGGGCCAGCTCCGCCGTGATGACGCGGATCGCTTGACAGCGCGCGGGCACATCGAGGTTCGCGAGTTTCTCGACCGCGATGGCGTAGGCCATGTTGTTGGCCAGCGGCGCGAGGTAATCCAGCCGGTCCGTGTAGGGCACGAACTGGTTGTAAGTCATGTTCTCGGCGATTTTCTCGTCGCCACGGTGCAGGTAGCCAATGACCGGCGTCGCCTTGGTCACGACCTCGCCGTCGATTTCCATCTGGAGGCGCAGCACCCCGTGCGTGGACGGGTGCGACGGCCCCATCGAGAGCGACATCTTTTCGGGCTCAAACGCGTCCTGCTCCGCGGAGGCGGGACGGGGCGCGGCGCTTTTCGCGGCGGCGTCGGGATAGGCGAATTCAGTGGCCATGCTGGGTCAGGCTCCGGGTTTCTCGCTGGCTTCGTTCCAGCTCTCGTCCTTGGCGCGGGGCTCGGCCTCGGTCATGTTCATTTCTCCAATTGAAGCGACAAAGGGGCCGCCCGCCATCGGCGCAGACTTGACCTTCACGTGGGTCTCGGCGGCGACCTCGGGATCAGGCAACTCGGTCTCGATGCCGGCGAGCGGGAACTCCTTGCGCAGAGGGTGGTAGGGGTAGCCCTCCCACATCAAAATGCGCCGCAGGTCGGGGTGCCCCGTGAAACGGATGCCGAACATATCGTAGGCCTCGCGTTCGTGCCAGTCGGCGGCGGACCAAAGCCCCGTCACGCTGGGCGCCTCCGGGGCGGAATCGTCGCCGGTGCAGGCCGCGGCCACGCGCACATAATCGTGCCCGGTGCTCGAATAGAGGTGATAGACCGCCGTGAAGCGCGGTTCCGCGTCCTCGGCCCAATCCACCGCCGTCACGTCCACCAGCATGTCGTAGCGGTGTTCGTCGCGCAGGGTTTGCAGCACGGCCAGCAAGTCGGCGGTGGGCACATCCCACGCCGGATGATCGAGGCTGGCACGGAGCGTCGCCCGGGGGAATGTTTCTAAAATCTTGGCCGAAATATCGGCGGTGTTGGTAGCGGACATGGCGCGGTGACGGGCGATCAGGCGGACAACAGGTTCTTGGTCGAGCGTTCCCGGCCCACCTTGGCCTGCAACTTCATCAGGGCATCCAGCAAAGCCTCGGGGCGTGGCGGACAGCCGCTGACATAGACATCCACCGGCACGATCCGGTCCACGCCTTGCAAGGTCGCATAGCTGCGATACATGCCGCCGGACGAAGCACAGGCGCCCATGGCGATGACCCATTTGGGCGCGGCCATCTGGTCATAAATGCGGCGGAGTGAGGAGGCCATTTTGTAGGTCACCGTGCCGGCCACGATCATGCAATCCGACTGGCGGGGTGAAAAGCGCATGACCTCGGCCCCAAAGCGGGCGATGTCGAACCGCGAGGCCGCCGTCGCCATGAGTTCGATGGCGCAACACGCCAGCCCCATCGGCATCGGCCACATCGAATTGGCGCGGATCCAGTTGATGGCCGCGTCCGCCGTGGTGACGATGGCTTCGCCTTCGACCTTACTGTTGTAGGCCAGTTCTGTATTGGAGGTTACCATGGACGGTCGCAGTTGGTGCTGAACAAAATCGCCCCAGCGTTACGCTCGCGCCTTGGCCGTGCAAGTGACATTTTCCAAAAATGTTGCGCCACCGGGCGGCGGACGCGGATTTGCCATTGACCAAAACGCTTTGAAACCGCTTTTGTCTGCCTTCGCTCAACCGCAGGCGGCCGCTCCGGCCCGCCGCGCGGCGCAATCCGGAGAGGTGGCAGAGTGGTCTATCGCGCTCGCTTGGAAAGCGGGTGTAGGGCAACCTACCGGGGGTTCGAATCCCCCCCTCTCCGCCAGCCCGCGTTTTGTTTTTCGCCAAGGAACCATCTCCCCCCTTGCGTTGGTCCACGCGCTGAATCTCTTTGCACCGATGCCCGGCCGACTCTCCTCGCTCCTCGATCCCGCGCGCGTGGCGCTTGCCCTCCAAGGCTCCACCCACGACGACGCACTTCGCGAAACCGCTGAACTGCTCCGCGGCCACCCCGATGTGGCGGATTTCGACGGGTTTTTCGCCGAATTGAAGGCGCGCGAGCAGCTCGATACGACCTATCTGGGCAATGCCATCGCCCTGCCCCACGCCCGCACCCAACACGTCAACCGCATCGTGCTGGCCGTGGGCCGCCATGCGGATGGCGTGCGTTTCGAGAACTGTCAGCAGGACGTGCGCTTGCTTTTCGTGCTCGGCACGCCGCGATCGAATCCGACCGACTATCTGATGCTCGTGAGCGCCCTGTGCAAAATCGTCAACGTGCCTGAAAACCGTGACGCGCTTTTGCAGGCCGCCACCGCCGAGCAATTCATCGCCGCGGTGATCGCCGCCGAAGGAAAGTTATTCCCGTCAGGCTAAAATGTAGGGCGGGATTTCCGAATCCCGCCTCTTAAGTAGCGCATAAAAAAGGCGGGGATCGGAATCCCCGCCCTGCAGTTCCCAACCACCAACGTGGTTACTCCGTCGCCTTGAGCTTCGCGGCTTCGGCTTCGAGACGCGTCACGAGTTCGTCCATCTGGTCGATCACCGCCTGAATCGTTTCACGCTGGTTCAGATCCACGCCGGCCTTGAGGAGCTGGCGCATCGGCTGATCGTTGCCGCCGCTCCTGAGCAGGGTGAGATAGCGTGCACGCGCGGCGGCCTGCTCGTCGGCCGGACCGGTCGTCATCGCCTTGAAGAGCTGGGCGGAGGACGCGAAGCAGGTCGCGTATTTGTAAACGTAGTAGGGCGAGTTGTAGAAGTGCGGGATGCGCGTCCACGTGTAGCGGTAGAGTTCGTCCTTCGTGATCGCGTCGCCGTAATACGCGTCGAGCAGGCCGGCGTAGATGTTGGACAACGAGTCCGGCGTGACGGGCTGGCCGTTTTCAACCAGTTGGTGCGCCTGCCATTCGTAATCGGCAAACATCACCTGCGTGTAGAACGTGCCCACGATGTTGTCGATCGCGTGTTGGAGCAGGAGGAAACGCTCCTTCGGGTCGTCGGTGCGGCTGAGCAGCAGTTCGAGCAGGAAACGCTCATTGGTCGTCGAGGCGACCTCGGCCACGAAGATCGTGTAGTTGGCCGTCGCGAAAGGCTGGGCCTCATACGACAGCACCGTGTGCATCGAGTGGCCGAGCTCGTGCGCGAAGGTGAACACGGCATCGAGCGTGTCGTTGTAGTTCATCAACATGTAAGGGCCGACGCCATACACGCCCGCGCTGTAGGCGCCGCTCTTCTTGCCGTCGTTCTCATACACGTCGAGCCAGCGGCCGTTGAGCATCGCGGCCATCTTCGCGTGATAATCCTCTCCCAGTGGTGCGACCGATTCCAACACCGTCGCCTTCATCGCGTCATACTCGTAGGTGCGGTCATCATCCAACAGCGGGCGCGAACCGTCGTAGAGGTGATACGACTCCAAGCCGAGCATCTGCTGGCGGACCTTCAGGTAACGCTGCAACGGCGCGGTGCCGTCGCGCACGGTCTCGACGAGATTGCGGTAAACCGACTCGGGCACGTTGTCGCCATCGAGCGCCGCGGCGAGCGTGCTGGGATAGCTGCGCGCCTGCGCGGTGAACCAATCGCGCTGCAGGAGACTGTTGTAGATCGCGGCGTAGGTGTTCTTGTTCGCGGCGTAGGTTTCGTAGTGGCCCTTGAACGCCGCCGCGCGGTCCGCCTGCGCCTTCGCGGTGTTGAGCACCTCGGAGTAGCCGCCGTAGGAGACCTTCACCTCACGGCCGTCGGAAAGCTTCACGGTCGGGAACTGCACGTCGGACGTGCTTAGCTCCTGATAAATATTGGCCGGCGTGCCGTTGAAGCGCGACGAGAACGACATGAGCTTTTCGCCATCCTCGTTCAACACGTGCGCCGCCTGGCGATAAGCCTCGGAAATCGGGAAACGATACGGTTGGAGGCGCGGCTCGGCGTTGATCCACTCGGTCGTGGTGGCTTCGGGAATCGCGAGCAACTCCGGCGTGAACCAGGAGCTCGCGGTGCCCAACTTGGCAAACACCGCCATCACTTGTTGGAAGCGGCCGGAAATCTCGGTGTTGCGCAGGTCCACGTCGCGCTGGAGCTGCGGGTAACGGTAGAGTTTGTATTGCAACTGACCGATCTCGTCCTCGAGTTCGTAGGCCTTGGCGAGTTGCTCCGCACCCTCCTTGAGCGTGCCCTTCAACGCCGCGTAGGTGTCGATGTAACCCTCCAGCTTTTTCATGTCCGCCTCCCACTCGGTCCACGAGGGATAAATCGGCGAGAAATCCCATTTGTAAGCGTCGGGAATTTCGGCGCGGTTGCGCGTTTCGGGCTTGGCGTTCAACGCCGGGCTCAGGGCGGTCAAGGAGATCATGCTCACACAGTAGTAAACCAGTCGGGAGGGGTTAGTCATGCGCTCAAATCTGGCCCCGCGGCCCGGTGCCGTCGAGCGCCGACTAGCGACGCAGCGCTGCCTGCAACCGCTTTGTGACCATCGGCCATTCCTCGCGCAAAATGGCATACATCACCGTGTCGCGCACAAAGCCGTCGGGCAAAACCATGTGTCGGCGCAGCACGCCTTCCTTGACCGCGCCGAGCCGCTCGATCGCCGCCTGCGAACGCAAGTTCCGCCCGTCGGTCTTGAGCTGCACGCGCCCGCAACCAAGCGTTGCAAAGGCGTGTTTCAGCAATAGGGATTTGCATTCGGTATTGATCGCGGTCCGCCGCGCCCGCGCGCCCAGCCAGGTCCAGCCGATCTCGATGCGCTGATGCGCCGGCGCGATGTCCAGATAACTCGTGCTGCCCACCGCGCGCCCATCGGCCAGATCGATGATCGCAAACGGTAACCGCACCCCGCGCGCCGCTTCAGCCAGCGCCGTTTCGATCAAAACACGCATTTCGCCATCATCGCGCGGCGCCCGCGTCGGCAAGTATCGCCAAATGTCGGCCTCGGTCCCGACCCGCGCCAAGTCCGCCGCGTGTTCGAGCCCCAGCGGCTCCAAGCGCGCAAACTCGCCGGTCAACGTCACGGGAACAGGTTGCATGTTGACCGCATTCGCCGCTTGTCTCGCTCCGTCGGCAATCAAAAATCGCCACGTCGCCGCCCCTCCACTCCATGCAGCCACCCCGCTTCAACGTTCAAGGTGTCGGCATCTCCGCTCTTTCCCTGGCGGAAGCGAGCGCTCGAATCATTGCGGTCAGAGGTCAAAAAAATGTCGGTTATATCTGTGTGACTGGAGTCCATGGTGTAAGCGCAGCCCAGACCGACCATGATTTGCGCGCGATCCTCAACCGCGCCTGGTTAAACACGCCCGATGGCATGCCCCTAGTTTGGTTGGGGCGCTGGCACGGGCAGCGCGGCATCACTCGCGTTTACGGTCCCGACCTGCTGCTACGTGTTTGCGATGAAGGTCGCGCCTCCGGCCTGCGACATTATTTCTACGGCGGGGCTCCTGAAGTCGCCGACCAACTGGCGGACAGTTTGTGCAGGCGTTTCCCCGGACTTTGCGTCACGGGAACTTTCACGCCGCCGTTTCGTCCACTCACGGCGGAGGAATCCGCCACGTTGCAGACTGATGTCACCCAGAAGAATCCGGACATCATCTGGGTCGGCCTCGGCACCCCCAAGCAGGAACATTTCATGGCGCGACACTTCAACCACCTAAAGTGTGGCCTCATGATCGGCGTCGGCGCAGCCTTTGATTTTCACAGTGGCCGGCTTCGCCAAGCCCCGCGCTGGATGCAACGCAGTGGACTCGAATGGCTCTTTCGCCTCGGCCAGGAGCCGCGACGCCTCGCTTATCGCTATCTGGTTTACAACCCGTTGTTCGTATTACGAACAGTCGCGCAGCTCACGGGCTTGCGCGATTATCCCGTCGATTCCACCGCGCGGCGCGAAGGATCAGAATAACTCCTCTTGTTGCAGCGCGTCGCGCTTCCCGCCGTCGAGCGTGCTCAACGCGAGCAACTGCATGATCGACAACTCCGCGAGCTGCGGTTCACGGCCTAGCGCGCGCAGCAACACCGCCCCCGCCAGCGCATCATATGGCGCCGCGTGATAATGCCGGCGCGACTCGGGACAATGCGTTGCCGCCAGCTCATTCAACTCCGGCTGCAAACCGCACGCCGCCACCAAATCCGCCAATTTATACGACGCGAGGCGCGGATAGAACTGGCGGTAGAGCGCGCCGGTATCGATCCACGGCCCCCACTCCGCGATCTCCTTGCCCGGGCGCGCGAAATCCGGCGACGAACGCGGATACGGCCACACAGACTTGAGCAGCGAATTCTCCGCGCCCGCGAAATGCGCCGCCAGTGGCCCGCTCTCTCGCCACGCCGCAAACCGCTCGAAATCGTCCGTCAACGACGCAGCCCCTGCGAGCACCGTGGCATCCAATCCATGCACCGCCACATCCTCAGTCCGCACCTTTCCGGTCGGTCGGCACAATCGTGTCGCAGTCGCCTTCACCTCGCCGCCTTGCAGCGTGACCACACCATACTCGACAATACCCGAAGCCACACTGCCCTCGAAATCGAGGAAGTGAATACTCCGTTCTGTCCAATTGGTGCCCACGGAACACACGGAACACACAGAAACGGGACAAGACAGCTTTTTTCCGTGTATTCGGTGTGTTCTGTGGGCATGAATCTGCCCGTGGATTTGACGCCTTACCGCAATTTCATCCCCGAGCTCGCCCACGCCAGCGGCGATTTCATCCGGCCCTATTTCAACAACCCGGCGCTCGTGGTCGAAACTAAATCCGACGCCACCCCGGTCACCGCCGCCGATCGCGGCGCCGAAGAAGTGCTGCGAAAGTTGATCAATAAAAAGTTTCCCGCCCACGGCATCGTCGGCGAAGAGCACGGCAGCGAAAACGCCGACGCCGAATTCGTCTGGGTGCTCGATCCCATCGACGGCACCAAGAGTTTTATCACGGGCGTGCCGCTCTGGGGCACGCTCATCGCCTTGCTGCATCAAGGCCAGCCCGTGCTCGGGTGTATTCATCAACCGATTCTCGGCCAGCTCATGATCGGCGACGGCCAGCAGACCACGCTCAACGGCCGCGCGGTCCGCACGCGCCAAACCACCCAACTCGCGGACGCCACCTTTCTCACGAGCGATCCGTTCAACTTCCGCCAGCGCATGGGGCCGGGCACCGACGCCCTGCTCGCGCAGGCCAAGCTCGTGCGCACTTGGGGCGATTGCTACGGCTACCTGCTCGTCGCCTCCGGCCTCGGCGATATCATGATCGACCCGATGATGAAC
>JADLBI010000125.1 GCA_020847775.1 Opitutaceae bacterium | reverse complement strand
GCGCGCCGTCACCGCCAGCGACTGTTGCTGATGCAGGATGTTCTTCCCGGTGAACTCACTCTGGGGATCGAGATTCGCGGGCACGTTGCCCTCAGGCTTCACGCCAAAATGCTGGCAGAAAAACGCCGCATCATCCCCTAGCGTCGCCTGCAGCTCATCATGCGTCCACACATAGAACGCGCCTTCGGCTTTCGTAGCGCAGGCATCCTTGCCTGCCGTTTCCGATGCAGGCTGGAAGCCTGCGCTACGCAGCGAATCTGCATCCTCCGCCGAGTAGAAACCACCGGACGTGTGCCGCAGGTCGCGCAGCACATAATCGAAAATCCCGCGGGCCACCCACGCATAACGCTCGTCGCCGGTGGCGAGTTGCGCATCGAGCAGATTGCTCGCGATCTGCGCCTGATCGTAGAGCATTTTCTCGAAGTGCGGCACGAACCAGCCGTCATCCACGGAATAACGATGAAACCCGCCGCCGATGTGATCGTGAATGCCGCCCGCCGCCATTTTTTGCAGCGTCGTCGTCGCCATGTTGATCGCCACGCGCCCCAGCTCCGTGTCCACTCCCTGCGCCGCCGCGCAGCGAAACAGAAAATTCAAATTCGCGGCGCGGGGACACTTGGGCGCGTCACCGAAGCCACCCTTTTGTTCGTCGAAACTCTCCTGAAAATACTGGAAGCCCCTTTCAAACGCCTCGCTCGCGCGCTCGGCCAAGGCTTCGGCCCGGTCGCCCTCCAATGACCGTTCCCGGTGATGCTCCCGTAGCACGCCGATCACGCGGTCTGCCTCGCCCAGCAGCTTGTCGCGTTCATCACGCCAGCCCCGGGCGATCGCGAGCAGCAGTGAACGAAACCCCGCGCGACCCTGCCGGTCCTCTGGCGGAAAATACGTTCCGCCGAAAAAAGGTTTCAAGTCCGGCGTCAGCCACGCGCTCAGGGGCCAGCCGCCGCGCCCGGTGAAGGCTTGCACGTAGGCCATATACACCTTGTCCACATCCGGCCGCTCCTCGCGGTCGACCTTGATCGGCACAAAATGCTCGTTGAGCACGGCCGCGACGGCTTCGTCTTCAAACGACTCGTGTGCCATCACGTGACACCAGTGGCAGGTCGAGTAGCCGATGCTCAGGAAAACCGGCTTCTGCTCCGCCCGCGCCTTGGCAAACGCGACCCCGCCCCACGGCAGCCACTGCACGGGATTATCCGCGTGCTGAAGCAGATAAGGCGATTTTTCCTGAGCAAGCGCGTTAGTCATGCCGCCACCCTCGCTCGATTGCCTTTTATGGCAAACGCGTTTCCCCGGCGGCGCTCTTGAAGTTTTAAGCGCAAGCCGTCTTCGTTTCCCGCATGGCCGCGCGCTTCGAGACGATCGACATCATTTTGCCCCTCGCCGTTTCCGAGGACGCCACGGCGCGCGCGCAAGCGGCGGCCCGACAACTCGGCGTGGCGCCCGGGCGCATCGGCGAAATCCGCCTGCGCAAGCACTCGATCGACGCACGCAAACGCGACATCAAAATCCAACTGCGGCTCGAGGTCGCGATTGATGGCAAGTTACCACCCGAGCCTTTGCCGACGCCGGATTATCCCACGGTTTCAGCCAGCGCCAAACGCGTCATCGTCGTCGGCGCCGGTCCGGCCGGCCTCTTCGCCGCGCTGCGTTTGATCGAACGCGGCTTGAAACCCATCGTGCTCGAACGCGGCAAGGACGCCTCGGCGCGCCGTTTTGATCTCGCGCCGATCCTGCGCGAAGGCCGCGTGATCGAGGATTCCAACTACTGCTTCGGCGAAGGCGGCGCAGGCACATTCTCCGACGGCAAGCTCTACACCCGTGCCACCAAGCGTGGACCGGTCGCCGAAGTTTATCGCACCTTCGTCGCGCACGGCGCGCCCGACCGCATACTCGTGGACTCGCATCCGCATATCGGCTCCAACCTGCTGCCCAACGTCGTGAAGGCCATGCGCGGCAGCATCGTCGCGAGCGGCGGCGAAGTGCATTTTCAAACCAAGGTGGCCGGTTTCATTCGACACGGCGGAAAGCTGATCGGCGCAACGACCACCGATGCGCGCGAATTCATCGGCGACGCCGTCATTCTCGCCACCGGCCACAGCGCGCGCGACATTTACCGGTTGCTGCACGCGGAAAATATCCGTCTCGAACAAAAGGCCTTCGCGATGGGCGTGCGCATCGAACATCCGCAGGCATTCATTGATTCACGGCAATACCACTACCCCGCCGGGCATGAGCGGCCGGCACTACTGCCCGCCGCCAGCTACCGCCTCGCCACAAAAATCAAGGACCGCGGTGTGCACTCATTCTGCATGTGCCCCGGTGGATTCATCGTGCCCGCCGCCACCGAGAATGACGAGGTCGTCGTAAACGGCATGAGCCTCTCGCGCCGCGATTCGCCCTTCGCCAACAGTGGGCTCGTCGTCACGGTCGAGCCGGAAGACACCGCGGCGTATCAACCCGAACACGGCGTGCTCGCGGGTATGGCGATGCAAAAAGCGCTGGAGCAAGCGACCAAGCAGGCGGGCGGCGGCGGCCAGACCGCGCCTGCGCAGCGCGTGCCCGATTTCATGGCCGGGTTGCTTTCGCCAGTGCTCAATAAAACAAGTTACTTTCCCGGTTTGCATTCCGCGCGACTGGACAAACTCCTGCCCGGGCCCATCGCGTGGCGCATGAAGCAAGGCCTCAAACTATTTGGCGAGCAGATGCCAGGCTACGTGAGCGCCGAGGCGCAACTCATCGGCTGCGAAACGCGCACCAGTTCACCCGTGCGCATCCCGCGCGACGACTCCACGCTGCAGCATCCCGAAGTCGCCGGGCTCTACCCCTGCGGCGAAGGCGCGGGCTTCGCCGGCGGCATCGTCAGCGCCGCGCTCGACGGTTTGCGTTGCGCCGACGCGGCGGCGGACGCGGCGAAATAAACGATAGGGTCGCGCGGCCCGCGCGACCGTTTGTAAGGCGGGAATTCCGATTCCCGCCTCGAATAACTTAAACGAAAAGGCGGGGATCGGAATCCCCGCCCTACAATTTTCTCGAACCGCAACTCGCGTTTAGTTTCCGAGCACCCAGTTGAAGATCAACGGAGCCACGATGGTCGCATCGCTTTCCACGATATACTTCGGCGTGGAACCGGCGAGCTTGCCCCAAGTGATTTTCTCGTTCGGCACCGCGCCGGAATAGGAACCGTAGCTGGTGGTCGAATCGCTGATCTGCGCAAAATAGCCCCACAGCGGCACGCCGGTGCGTTGCAGGTCCTGATGCAGCATCGGCACGACGCAGATCGGAAAGTCGCCGGCAATGCCGCCGCCGATCTGGAAGAACCCGATCGAGCCCTCGCCATTCTTCAGCGGCTTGGCCGTCTTCGTATACCACTCCGCCAGCCACGCCATATATTCGATGCCGGTGCGCACGGTGTGCACGTTCTTGATCTCGCCGGTCACGACGCGCCCGGCAAACATGTTGCCCAAGGTCGCATCCTCCCAACCGGGCACGATGATCGGCAGATTCTTTTCGCAGGCCGCGAGCATCCACGAATTCTTCGGGTCGATTTGGTAAAGCTTCTTCAGCTTACCGCCGCGCAAAATTTTATACATGAATTCGTGCGGGAAAAAGCGCTGGCCGGCTTGATCGGCCTTGGTCCATTCCTCGGCGACCACGGCTTCGATGCGACGCATGGCTTCGCCTTCGGGAATGCACGTGTCGGTCACGCGGTTCATGTGCCGATCGAGCAGCGCCACCTCCT
>JADLBI010000124.1 GCA_020847775.1 Opitutaceae bacterium | reverse complement strand
GGCGGCTATGGTTACGAATGGGACTCACTAGGCGATCCCTCCCTGATCGCGCCAATCCGTCGCGTATATCCGCATAATGGATTCCGCATCCTGCTGGCCGCGTTTGCGCAGGCGCTACGCGACGAGACACCGCTGGAGGCGGCGCCTTTTGTCGCCAGCTACGCCCGGGAACGCTTCGGCCTGTCGTCGGCCGATGGAGACCGCCTCTGGCGGGCGCTGAACCATGACGCCACGCCCATGGCGGCAGGTACCCCCATCGAGCCTGCCCTGCGTTCAATCACGGCGGCGCGTCGTCTGTTCCAGCGACTGCGCCCGATTCGCCATCAGACCGAATTCGCGCACCTGAAACTGATGATCGACCTGCGGCATCATCACCTGCGTTTCAAAAAGATCGAACGCGCGGTCAACTCGTCCCTATTCCGCGCCCGCCAAGCCGCCCGCTACAGTCTGCAACTAGGTGGCTTGTTGCGCGAAGCGCGGAATCTGGATCGGCGCTACGCCGCGCTGCAAACCGGTTTCCTGCAACGCGAAGAGATCGCCGAAGATATGGCCTATCGATCGCGTAAACTCCGCCTTCTCCACGCCCGCCTCGCCCGCACCAGCCGCGCCTGAGTCCTTGCTTTTCACTCCATCAAACTAACCTCAAATACCACCATGAATACCCCACGTTGGTCTGACCTCCAGCGCGGACTGCTCGTCCGCCTGTTTACCCCCCGCAAACGCCCGGCCCGGTTCTCCTATCTGGCCTCCGCCTTGCTCACCGCGGTCGCGCTCGGCGCATTGGCGCCGTTGCCGGCCCGGGCCGCCGACGCCCCCGGCACCATCACCGGTCGCGTGCAGAACATTGGCACCCATGATTATCTGAACAACGCCAGGGTGACGATCGACGAGACCGCGCTCGATGCATTCACCAACCAATATGGCGAGTATCGCCTCACCGGCGTGCCTGCCGGCACCGTCAAGGTGCGGGTTTTCTACACTGGCCTCGAATCACAAGTGCGCGAAGTCACGGTGCCCGCCAGCGGCACGGTGCAGGCCGATTTCGATCTACGCGCGTGGTCGGCGACATCAACCGACGCGGACGAAACCGTGGTGCTCGACAAGTTCGTCACCTCCGTCGAACGAGAAATGGACCCGGCCGCTCTCGCCGTCAACGAGCAGCGCTTCGCCCCCAGCTTGCGTAATGTGGTCTCCGCTGATCAGTTCGGCGACGTTACAGAAGGCAATGTGGGCGAGTTCGTAAAGTTCCTCCCCGGCATCACGATCGACTACACTGCGGCGGACGCTCGAACGATCTCCGTGCGCGGCCTGCCCTCCAACAACACGCCAGTCACCGTTGACGGCGTCCGCATGGCTAGCGCCGCGTCTTCCGCCATGACACGCACCTTCGAACTGGAGCAAGTTTCCATCAACAACGTGTCCCGCGTGGAAGTGACCAAGGTGCCCACGCCCGACCTGCCCGCCGATATGCTCGGCGGTGCCGTCAATCTAGTCAGCACGAGCGCTTTTGAACGGTCCAAGCCCCAGTTGCGCTATCGCGCCTATTACAGCCTCAACAGCGAATCCCGCGAACTAGGCCGGGTTCGCGCCCCGGGCCGCGAGCCCACCCATCAGGTCAGGCCGGGCTTCGATTTCCGCTACGTCAACCCGATCAGCGAGAATTTCGGCTTCACCCTCAACGCCCTGAACTCGAATCAATACAATCCGCAATACCGCTCACAGATGCTGTGGGTGCCCCACTACACCGGCGTTGCCACCGTCCCCGAGGGCAATCCTTACCTCTCACAATTCCAGATCAATGACATACCGAAGACCACCGAGCGCACGTCTCTCGGCGGCACTTTCGACTGGCGGGTGCGGCCCCAGACCGTGCTTACCTTTGGCTATCAGCACAACGATTACGACGCCATGTTTGGCGGTTCCAACCTCGCGTGGAACATCGGCACCAATCCCACCTCATGGGGCCCCAATTTCGTGCAGGGACGCAACGCCGCCGGCAACGTGACCATCGGCACAAACTTCCGCCGCAAATACGGCACCACCGATCACCTCAATCTCAAACTCCGTCACGCTGGCGACGTTTGGAAGATTGATGGCGGAGCCTATTTTTCCCGCTCGATCAATCATTACCGCGACATCGACAAAGGTTTCTTCGAAAATGTCCAAATCCGTATCCCCTCCGTGGCGATTCGATTCAGGGACATCGCCGGAGTGAGGCCGACGGAGGTGACCGCCACGAATTCATCTGGTATCCTTCAGGATCCCTTTGAACTCGACAATTATCGGATCCTTACAGCGCGCAGTAGTCAAAACGATGCCACGGACGTCCAGCGTGGCGCGACCCTCAACCTCCAACGCAGCCTCGACGTCAGCATCCCCCTCACACTCAAGGCCGGTTTGGACGTGCGGGAGAGCGACCGCGACATCCGCTACCCGCAAAAGACCTATAACTTTGTCGGTGCCGACGGTATCGCCAATACCGCTGACGACAATGCCGGATTCCTCGCGGATCTCGCCCGCAAAGAGCTCGGGGCACCCTATGGTTTCGCCACCCCGGAATGGCCCAACACCTACCTCTTGGCCGACCACTTCCGCGCCCATCCAGAATATTTCCGCGATGTCGCCACCACCACCTACTCCAACGACGTGCGCAACTCCAAGAAGATTACAGAGCGTATCACCGCCGGCTATCTGCGCTTGGATACCCGCTTGCTTAACCAGCGCCTCTGGCTAGTCGGCGGTGTTCGCTACGAGCGCACGGATGATAAGGGCGAAGGATTCCTTGACGACATCAATGCCGTCCCTCCCTCCGTCACCGATCCACTGGAGAAATTGAAATTGCAGCTCCGCGACCGTGGCAGCCACACCAAAGCAAATTACGATGGTTTCTACCCCAGTCTCAACGCCACCTACAGCCTCGCCGAAGGTCTCCTCCTGCGTGTCGGCTACGCCAGCACCATCGGTCGGCCGGATTTCAACAACATCGTGCCCGGCGCGACGATCCCTGACTCCAACGTCATCAACCCCACCATTGTTGCCAGCAACCCCACGCTTCGCCCTTGGCTGGCCAACAACTACGATATCACCCTCCAATACTACTTTGCCTCCAGCGGCAGCGCGTCCATTGGGGTTTTCCAAAAAGACTTCTCCAACTTTTTCGGCTCGGTGACCCAACCCGCCACGCCTGAACTACTCACCCAGTTCGGGCTTGATCCAGGCCTTGCGGATGAAGGCTACCAAATCCGCTTCCTGCGAAATGTCGGCGAAGCCCGGGTCACCGGCATTGAGATGGACTACACCCAACCCCTCGATGACCTCGGACGTTGGGGTAAGGGTTTCACCATCTTCGCCAACGGCACGCTCTTGCAACTGGAAGGCAGCACTATCGCCGACTTCAGGGGCTTTATCGACAAGAATGTAAATTGGGGAGTGTCCTGGCGCAACAAACGCCTCAAGGCCGGGATCAACTGGAACTACCGCGGTGAACAGCGCCTCGGTGCCGTTACCGGCACCGGCATCCCTCCCGGCACCTACGACTACCAGCCCGCTCGGCTCCAGCTCGATGCGAACTTCGAATACACCTTCCGCCGTTGGCTGAGCTTCTTCGCCACGGCGCGAAACCTGACTGATGTGCAGCAGGTTTACCAACGTTACGCTCCCGGCACACCCAAGTATGCCTATCAGTTCCGTGACGAGGACTACGGCATCCAGATCACCATCGGCGTCAAGGGCACGTTCTGAACTTTCCTCAAGCTTGTGCCCGCTTCCGCCGATCCCTCGCCCCATACCTACGACCGCTTGCGGGTGTGGGCTCATTCTGATCGTGCCACCCTCGGCTACTCCGCCGCGGTCGCCGCCGCCGCCCACCTCCGCGAAACTCTCGCGGAGCGAGGTGAGGCGCGCGTGATCTTCGCCTGCGCCCCTTCGCAGGATGAATTTCTCGCCGCCCTCACCGGGTCGGCCGGCGTGGCACTCGACTGGTCCCGCGTGACCGTATTTCACATGGACGATTATGTCGGCCTGACCGGCGATCATCCGCAAAGTTTCCGACGTTATCTGCAGCGTCATTTGCTCGACCACGTGAAGGTTCGCGCGTTTCACCCCCTGGGGGGCGAGGTCGCCGATCTCGCCGGCGAATGCCGCCGTTATGCAGACTTGCTCGAAACCGCACCTATAGATCTGGCCTGCCTCGGTATCGGCGAGAACGGCCACATCGCCTTCAACGATCCACCGCTGGCGGATTTCGACGATCCGGCCTTGGTTAAGCTGGTCACCTTGCCCGAAAGTTGCCGCGCCCAGCAGGTCAACGACGGCTGTTTCCCGTCGCTTGCGACGGTGCCGCGGCAGGCGCTGACGCTGACCATCCCCGTCTTCCGGCACGCCCGCCGACTGAGCATCCACGTTCCCGGCCCGCGCAAAGCCGCGGCGGTCCGGGCCGCCCTGCTCGACCCCGTCACTCCCGCGTGCCCTGCTTCCATCCTGCGCCTGCATCCGGCCGCCACGCTGCACCTCGATCCGGCATCGGCCGCGCAGCTCTGATTCCCTCGCAACCGAGGTTTGACCCCGTAAGCCTTCTTCCGCATGGCCAACGATCCTCCGCTACGCACGCTGCTTGTGGGCCTCGGGCGCATCGGCCTCGGCTTTCACGGTCCAGCTCTCCTTCGACAACCGGGCTACCAGCTCGTCGGGGTCGTGGATCCGCTGCCCGAGCGGCGGACTGGAGCAGCCGTCACCTGGGCGGTGCCAGCCTACGCCGATTTCGACGACGCGCTGGCGGAGCTGCGTCCCGAACTGGTCGTGATCGCCTCACCCACGCGGTTTCACGCCGATCAAACCCGCCGGGCCCTTGCCGCCGGAGCACACGTCTTCTGCGACAAACCGGTGGCGACCGGCGTGGAGGAATTCGCGACCATGGCGGAGGCTGCCCGCCAGGCCGACCGACGGTTTCTCGCCTACCAGCCGGCGCGGTTTAAACCGGAGTTGCTGGCGCTGCGAGCGCTGCTCGATCGCGGTCTGTTGGGCAAAGTGCACCTCGTGAAGCGCGCCCGGTGCAATTTTGTGCGGCGCAACGACTGGCAGACCCTGCGCGCGCAGGGAGGCGGCCTGCTCGCCAACTACGGCTCGCACTGCCTCGACGAGCTGCTTTCCCTTTGGGGGGCGGATCCCGTGCGCACGGTTTTCTGCCGCATGCGCACCGTGGTGAGCGCGGGCGACGCCGAGGATGTGGTCAAGGCCACGCTATACACCGCCAGCGGGCTCTGCCTCGACCTCGACATCAGCCAAGCCTGCGCCTTGCCGGGACCGGCGTGGCAGGTCGTCGGCGCGCAGGGTGCCGCGATATACGATGCTGCGACGCGCACTTGGCGCGTGCGCTATTTCCGCCCGGAAGAGTCGCCTGCGCCGGCGTTGCAGACCGGCCTCGCAGCGGAGAACGGCAGTTACAACCCGGAAACACTGTCGTGGCGCGAGGAGACGTTCGCCGCCGCTGATTTCGCCGAGCCGAATTACTACGAGGCCGCCGAACGCTATTTCCGCGACGGGGCCGTGCCACCGGTCAGTCTCGACGAATCCCGCCAACTGTTGGAATTAATTGAGCGCTGCCGCCGCAGTGCCGATACCGGCGCCTGCGCCTGACCCCTCCCCCCATGCTCTCCTACTACGATTACACCGTTATCGCGGTCTACTTTGTCTTCATGATCACCATCGGCGTGGTGTTCCAAAAGCTGACGAAGAACACCAGCGACTATTTTCGCGGCGGCGGCCAGATGCTGTGGTGGATCGTAGGCTCAAGTGCGTTCATGACGCAATTCTCCGCCTGGACCTTCACCGGCGCGGCAGGCAAGGCGTATGATAACGGCATCGTGGTGCTCGCGTTCTACGCCGCGAACGCACTGGGGTTCTTCATCAACTACCTCGGCACCGCACGCCGACTCCGGCAGATGCGGATCATCACCACCCTTGAAGGCATTCGCCAGCGCTGGGGCGTGGGCAACGAGCAGTTCTTCACTTGGCTCTCCATGCCTGTGGGCATCCTGACCGCCGGCATTTCCCTCAATGGACTGGGGGTGATCCTGTCCTCCGTCTTCGGAATCCCACTACCTATGACCATCTTCGGCGCGGGTATCGTGGTGGTCGTTATGACAACCTTGGGCGGCTCGTGGGCGGCCACGGCCAGCGACTTCATTCAGATGCTGATTCTGATGGCGATCACGTTGGCGGCGGCGGTGCTGGCGCTTCACGCCATCGGCGGTGTCGGAGAATTCGTCGCGCGGGTGCCGGACCGTTCCTTCACTTGGGGACAACTCGACCGCGGCGGCATCCTCGGGTTATGGGTTTTCGCGGTGTTCCTGAAGCAGTTCCTCGTGATCAATAACATGTCGGACGGATACCGCTACCTTTGCGCCAAGGACGACCAGCATGCGCGCCGGGGCGCGTTGCTCGCCACGGTGCTGTTTATTATCGGGCCAGCGGCTTGGTTC
>JADLBI010000123.1 GCA_020847775.1 Opitutaceae bacterium | reverse complement strand
GGCAGTTCATCGCTGTCGGTCCATGACGCGGGCGGATTGGCGAAACCAATCAAGCCTTCGTCGCCCCAGCCGTGATAGTGGCCTTCGAAACGCAACACAAGCGGGCGACCAGTCGTGGCGCGAGCGAGGCGCAACGCAGCCATGACGGCCTCGGTCGCGCAATTGTTGAAGCGCACGAGTTCGACCGAAGGAATCAGCTTTTGCAGGCGCTCGGCGACTTCGCATTCGAGTTCGCTTTGCGCGGCCCAGTGCAGGCCGAGTTTGGCCTGCGCGGAGATCACGGCGGCGAGTTCGGCAGGGGCGTGGCCGTAGAGCAGGGCGCCCTGGCCGAGCTGGTAATCGATGTATTCGTTGCCATCCACGTCCCAGCAACGCGGGCCGGTGCCGTGCGTGAAGTAGATGGGCACGGGCTGCTCGAGCTTGCGGATGCCGCTGTTGACGCCGCCGGCTACGCTTAGCTGGGCGCGGGTGAAGAGTTCCCGGGATTTGGTGAAAGTGTAGGGCATGTGGATTCGGAGATTGGAGACGGGAGATCGGAGATCGAAGCTGGGAGTTGAGAGCGGGGAGGGATGAAGGAGTGAGGGATGAGAGATGGGAGCTAGGAGCGGGGACGAGCAGGCGGGGTCAGATTGCAGCGATGTGGGGGTGGGTCGTGCGCTCCGCGCGCGGCATCATGTCCGCGGGGCGATTCAAACCACCGCGCGCGGAGCGCACGGTCCACCCGGCGGTTAAGCCGCATGTTTCACAAACCGGGCCACGCTTTCGTCCTGCATTGCGGGACTCAAGCGCGGCTACGGTAGCCGCGTTGGAACGGAGTGACAACGTGGCCGCGAACAAGGCGGCACGGGGATACGATGTGGCGTCAGGCATGGGCGGCGGTGTCACTGGCGGAGAGATGCAGCTGCCTGAGCGCGGCGGTGAGCTGGTCGCGGAGGGCGGCGGGAAAGCGGTGGACCGGCACGGAAACGCTGATGCCGGCGAGCGGTTCGCCCAGCTCCCCGAGCGAGATGGCGGCGCAGGCGACGCCCGCGACCGTCTCCTCCTCTTCCAAGGCGCAGCCGCGCGCCCGGGTGGCGGCGAGTTCGGTTTCCAGGCGGGCGCGCGCGGCTTTGCGGCCCCGGGCGGGGAGAGTGGCGCAGGCCTTGGCGACGAGCCGGGCCTGTGGTTCGGTCGGCAGCGCGGCGACGATGGCGCGGCCGAGGGCGGTGGTGTGAAACAGATCGCGCGCGCCGGGCTTCACGATCCAGCGCAGGGCCTGCGTAGTCTCCAGGACGTGGGCATACCGGACATAGACCCCTTCGAGCACGCCGAGGTTGACTGTTTCGTCGAACCGCGCGTGCAGTCCGGCCATCAACGGTTCGGCCTTGGCGCGGAGCGCGGCATCGCGCCCGTGTGCGCGCAGCGAGGAGAGACGTTCGCTCAAGGCATAGCAGCCCCGCCGGTCCGTGTTCTCGACGTAGCCCAATTCGCGCAGGCTGCGCAGGATGCGGTGGACCGTGGGTTTGGGCAGGCGGCCTTCCTCGGCCAGCTCCGCGAGACTGAGCGGCCGCCCGGTGCGGGCCAGCACCTCAAGAATCGAAAAGGCCTTGTCGAGAACGGCGATGCTCATGGCAAAAATGCTTTACAATGTGTTTCACAGTGTGAAATATAGATTTCGTCAAACAAAATACATTTGGTTGAGCTCAAGCCATTATTTTAACCACAGATGGACACGGATGCACACGGATTATCAATCCCGAGGCGCGGGGATCGCGCAGGGTAAGATTGCCTCCACCATTCCGATCCTTCCGGCTGCTGATCGCATCGCGCCAATATGATCATCGACTGCCATAATCATCTCGGGGTGGATCTGCTTTTTTATCTCAACGGCTGGCATCCCTACGCGCAGGACCTGCCGACGCTCGTGACCGAGGGACGGCATTGTGGAGTGGACCGCTGGGTGGTGTTTCCGATGGTGAGCAACCTGACCTTCAGCGTGCCCGCGATGCGGCGGGGCCAACTGGAGCCGGGCGGTTGCGAGCGCGTGCCCTACGCCTACGAAAACGAGCGGATGCTGCGCGAGGTTTACGAACTGTATCCCGATCTCGGGCGCGCCTCGGTGCCGTTTGCGATCCTTGATCCGTTGCGCGAAACACAGGCGCAGGTGAAAAAACTGCGCGAGCTGTATAAACAGTTTCCATTCCACGGCCTGAAAATCCAGGCGACGATCATCAAGTCCGACGTCACCGCGCTGCTGCGCGAGGGCCGCGTGTTTCTGGAGCTGGCGGAGGAGCTGAACCTGCCGTTCCTCATTCATTCGAGCGTGGGTGACGACCCGTGGTCGCAGGCGAAGGACATTTTGAAAGTCGCGGAGGCGACGCCGACGGTGCGGTTCTGCCTCGCGCATTCGTGCCGGTTTGATCACGAGTGCCTCGACCGCGTGGCGGAGCTGCCCAACACGTGGTTCGATTGTTCGGCGCATCGCATCCATTGCGAATGCGTGCAACTCGGCATGCCCAACGTGGCCAAGCTCGAGCGGCGTTTCCCGGCGGACTACCGCGATCCCGATGCGGTGTTGCAGGCGCTGGCCGCGGCGTATCCGGCGAAATTCATCTGGGGCTCCGACACGCCGTTTCAGAGCTATGTGGATTCGGAGTATTCCCTGCGCAGCACCTACGCCGAGGAAGTCGCCTGTCTCAATACCGTGACGGGCAAACTCAAAGGCGCCATCGCGCACGACAACTTGCTGCAACTGCTCCAACTGAAAGATGAAGCCATTCTCACTCGCGCCTAGCGCGGCATTGGTCACCGGATCATCCAAAGGCATCGGTCATGCTATCGCGCTCGGCTTGCACGAAGCCGGGGCGCGGGTGGTGTTTCACGGCAACACGGCGCGCCCTGACGTCCTGCCGGCGGGCTGCGATTTTGCGCAGGGCGATCTGAGCGATCCGGTCGCGCCGGCCAAGTTGATCGCCGAGTCACTGGCGGCCCAGCCCGCGCTCGACCTGCTGGTCTGCAATGCCGGGAGTTTTTTCGACAATGATTTTTTGGAAATGGACGCGGCGCGGTGGGATCGCACGCTCAACCTCAACGTCCGCTCGGTTTACTTCATTGTGCAGGCCTTTGCCCGCGCGATGATCGAACGCCAGCGGCCCGGCGCGGTGGTCATCGTTTCCTCCACCAACGGATTCCAATCTGAGGAAGGCTCCACGGCCTACGACACATCGAAGGGCGCGCTGGTGATGATGACGCGCACGCTCGCGCAAGCTCTCGCCCCGCACCGCATCCGCGTCAACGGCATGGCGCCGGGCCTCATTCGCACGCCGCTGACCGCGCCGTGGATTGATGCGCAGCCCGACAAACGGGAGCATTATCACAAAAAAATCCTGCTCGGCCGCATCGGCGAACCGGAGGACTGCGCCGGGGCCACGGCGTTTTTGCTTTCGCCCGCCGCCGCCTACATCACCGGCCAGGTGCTCGTGGTGGACGGAGGATTGACCGTGGGGCAGATTGGAAAGATGTGAAAAACCCGGTGATGTAACCGCTGCTGTCATTTTGAGCGGAGCGAAGAACCCCACGAAAATCAATGTGAACGAAACCCACGCTGGATTCTTCGCTGCGCTCAGAATGACATACTAACAAAATGGAATCTGTTGCCGAACTCACCACCCCGGTCGTCTTGCTCGACCGCGGTAAAACGGAGAACAACATCCGCGCCATGCAGGCGGCGTGCGACGCCGAGGGAGTAAAACTCTGGCCGCACATCAAGACCCACAAGATGGTCGAGGTCGCGCGCCGCCAGCTCGCCGCCGGGGCCGAAGGGTTGACCTGCGCGAAGCTCGGCGAGGCCGAAGCGATGCTGCCTTCGGGCGTGAAACGCATTTTTATCGCGCACTCGCTCGTCGATGCGCGCGAGGCGTCGCGTATTGCGGCGCTCGCGGATCAATTGGAAGAATTGCGTGTCGCGGCGACGAGCCCGGCGCAGGCCGAGGCCTTGGCCAAAGTCGCGGCGGCGGCGAAACGTCCACTCAAAGTCATGCTGGCGGTCGATTCCGGACTGGGGCGCGAAGGCGTGCGTTGTGCGGCGGATGCGCAGAAGATCGCGGCCGTGATCGAGGCGTCGCCGTATTTGGAATTGGCGGGATTTTATACGCACGAAGGCCAGCTCTATGCCGCCGATCCCGCGGAGCAGCAGGCGAAGGTGGATGAAGTGATTGATCGTGTGGCGGCCGTGCGTGACGCGGTGAATCCCAAGCTGCCGCTCTGGCCCGGTTGCAGCGTGACGGCCAAGCTCATGGCGGCGACCGGTCGCGTGCAAGTGGTGCGGCCCGGCGCTTATATGTTTGGCGATATCGCGCTGGCGGTGACCTCGCGCGTGATGCCGATCAGCGACGTGGCGATCCATGTGCTCGCCACCGTGGTGGACCGGCCCGAGCCGGGGCTGGCGTTGATTGACGCGGGCTCAAAGGTTTTTTCGTCCGACAAGTCGCCGCAAGGCGTGCACGCGATGGCGGTGGACGGTCGCGATATCCAGGTGGTGCGCGTGAATGAGGAACATGGCTACGTGCGCGGCAAGGAGGTGGACGCGCTGCGCATTGGCGACCGGCTCAAGCTGATGGTTGCGCATGTTTGCCCGGTGATCAACCTGACCGACCGTGTGGTGGTGACTGAAGGCGACCAAGTGGTTGACCGCTGGACGGTGGACGCGCGCGGCCGGGTGCAATAGAGTATTTCTCCCTCCACGCGCATCACAATGCCCACCATGTCGCCCGACGCCCAAGCCATCCTTGCCTCGCCGATTCTCGCCACTGCGGTCGTGCCGTGGACCGAGCGTTATGAATTCGACGAGGGTCGCTTCTGCCAACAAGTGCGCATCATTGCCACCGGGCTGACCAAGGCGATTTATGTCTTCGGCACGGCGGGCGAGGGCTACGCGGTGACGGACCGGCAGTATGACGTGATCTGCCGCGCGTTTTCGCGGGTGTCGCGTGAAGCCGGGGTCGCGCCGATGGTGGGCCTCATCAGCCTCTCGCTCGGCACGATGGTGGAGCGTATCGAGCGTGCACGGGCGCTCGGTTTCACCAACTTTCAAATCTCGCTGCCGTCGTGGGGCGCGTTGAACGACGCGGAGCTGGCGAGGTTTTTTGCCGAGACCTGCGGACGGTTCCCGGATTGCGCGTTTCACCACTACAACCTTCTGCGGGTCAAACGACGGCTCACCGGGGCGGATTATGCCCGGCTGGCGGCGGACCATCCCAATTTCGTGGCCGTGAAGGCAAGCAGTGACGATGCCGCGCTGCTCGCCGACTGGCTGACCGTTTCGCCGCGCTTGCGGTTTTTCTTCACGGAGTTTGGCTACGCCATCGCCCGGCGCACCCATGATGCCGGGCTGCTGATTTCCGTGGCCTCGGCGAATTACGCGCGAGCGAGGGCGTTTGTCTCGAGCGACGACACGCGGCGCGAGGCCGACGTGGTGGAGTTGCAGGCCATCGTCAAAGCGCTGCTCGCGGCGGCAGCAGAGCGGTTCCACATGGACGGCGGCTATGACAAGATGCTTTTCCGACTGATCGATCCGGACTTCCCGCTGCGTCTACTCCCGCCCTATGAGTCGGCGACACTGGAGGAGTTTGAACGTTTCCGCGCGGCACTACCCTCGGGCTGGCGTCGCTGAATTGTGGCGACGGTCATCACCATGCATAACGCTGACAACCCGCGCAGATTGTCTGCCTGCCATCGCAATGTGTTCAACGCGGATACCTGCGTTTTCTTCTACAATCCGGAGAAGTGGCAGCCGGAGGATTTCAAGTTGCAACGCATCGTCGACGCGCAAAGCGGCATCCTCGATCCCGCCGCTGTGCCGGTGGGCGGGCCGTTCAAACCCATCGCGATTCACCGCTACGTCGATCTGCTCGCGGATAGCGGCATCGACACATTTCTGATCAACGCCAACGCCTGTCGCGCGTGGTATCCGAGCAAGGTCATCCCCACGATTCTCGACGGTTATGCGCGCGGCGACCGCGAATATTTTCGTGGACATGCGATTTGCCAGGGCGTGACCGAGCCCGCGGCGGTCGAGCGATTCATCGACCGGCTCATGACGTTCATGAATCTTTACCAGGATCTGCTCGACGCCGGCGTGGACTGGCTGGCGGAAACAACCAAGGCGTGCCGCCGCCGCGGCATCGCGCCGTGGGTCAGCATCCGCATGAACGATTTTCACGGGCACAAGAACATTGAGGGCAGTTTCTTCAACACCGACCAGTTGAAGGATCCGGCGATGCGGTTGAAGCACAGCGCGTATTCGCCGACGATGTATGAGCCGGGCTATCGCACCGCGCTGAATTACGAAAAGGCCGAGGTGCGCGCGCAGATGTTGGCGCAGATCAAGGAGATCGTTGAGGACTACGATTTTGAAGGCCTCGAACTCGATTGGTGGCGGCAGCCGCTCTGCTGCGAGCCCAACGCCACGCCCGAGACCGTGGCGATGATGACCGATTGGTTTCGCGAAGTGCGGGCGTTGACCCAGCGGCGCGCGGTCGAGACCGGCCGACCGTATCCCTTCGGCATGCGCATCCCCAGTCAGATCGACACGCTCAAGAGCATCGGCATCGACATCGAAACGCTTTGCCGCGAAGGCGTGATCGATTTTGTGGGCCCGTCGGGGTTTTGGTGCACGACGTGGGAAATGCCGCACGACGAACTGCGCCGGCGCTTGGGTGAGCGAGTTACGATTTACGGCGTGATCGAAGACGGGGCCAATCCGCTCCCGACGCGCTCGCCGACTCTGAATCACGAACAAGGCGTCCGCTACATTTCTTCGAGCCATGAAATGCTGCGCGCCAACGCGGCCGGCAAGCTCGTGCTCGGGGCCGATGCCATCGAGTGGTTCAATTTCTACTGCACAGACCAAGGCCGCGTGCCGGGGTTGATTTCCGAGTACACCGCGCTGCGCGACATCCACGATCTGACGCGGCTGCGCGGCCAGCCGAAGCACTACACGTTTTCACTCAGCGGCCACGGGCTGGTGCATCCGCCGTTTGAAATCACCCCGCAACTTCCGGTGACATTGGAGAAATGGTGGAACCGCGTTTTCCGTCTGCCGATGTGCGCGGAGCCGACTGACGCCGACCTCGAACTCGTGATTCAAATCGTGCTGCGCGCGGGCGATCGGCCAGAGGCGCTGCCCGTGGCCTTCAATGGCTGCTGGCCAAAGACCGCGCATGTGACGACCGACGAACTGCTCTTTCCCTGCGGACCGCTCACGCACCTCACCGCCGCGCACCGCGGCTGCAACTATCATTTCCCTGCGAGCCTGATCCGCGATGGCTGGAACGAAGTCACGGTCGAAAACGGCGGCGAGCAGCCGATCACCATCGCCGCGATCGAACTCGCGGTGCGGAAGCGCGGGGGCTCGGCGGAATGAAACATTTACGCCGGCGCGGCGAGTTGTCCGGTTGCGGCTGATGTGTAAAGCGCGCGGATGAGGGAGACGGCGTGGCGGGCTTCGGGGCCATTGATGCTCAGGGGGGTGCCGTCGCGCAGGTGGTGCACGAGGTTCTGGATCTGGCGCAGGTGACCTTGATGGCTGATGGCTTTGGGATCGCTCGAACCGGAGCCCATCGCGGTGTCGGCGGCGGCGCGGCGAATCGCTTCGTCCTCGGGTTGCGCGGTGCGAAAATCCCAGCGCGTGATCGTGTCGTCTTCGAGACAGACGGAACCGTGTTCGCCGCAAAGCTCGATCCGTCGCGACCAGCCAGGGAAAGCGGCGGTGGTGGCTTCGATTGTGCCGAGCGCCCCGTTGGCAAATCGTAGGGCGGCGACAGCGGTGTCTTCGGCCTCGATGCCAGTGTGCAAGCGACGAGTGGTGCGGCCGAAAACTTCGACCGGCATCCCGGCGAACCATAGCAATAAATCGATCCCGTGGATCGCCTGATTCATCGTCGCGCCACCGCCATCGAGCGCGAGCGTGCCCTTCCAGCCTTGGTAATACTCGGGTTGGCGAAACCATTTCACGTAAGCGCTGGCGAGCACGAGCCGACCGAAGCGCTCCGCGTCGAGTGCGGTCTTGATGCGCTGGGCGCTGGTGCCGAAGCGCGCTTGGAAAATGGGGGCCACGACCACGCCGGCCTTCTGCGCGGCGACGAGAATGGTGTCCACGCGTTCAACGGTGATTTCGAGTGGCTTTTCGATGACGACGTGCTTGCCCACCGCAATCGCGGCGAGCGCGGGTTCGAGGTGCGCGCCGCTCGGTGTGGTGATGCAGAGCACGTGCACATCATCGCGCGCGATCAGGGCGTGCAGGTCCGTAGTGTGAAACATGGCGCCGTGTTTCTCCGCCAGAGCTCGCACCGTGGCGGCGTTGCGTCCGGCCACGCCGACGAGTCGAGCGCCTTGGGTGTCGTTAATGGCGCGCGCGTGATAATCCGCGATCATGCCGCTGCCGATGATGCCGAAGCCGAGCGGTGGGGAGTTCGTCATGCGGAGGAAGGATGGAGCCAACAAGCGCGGCGCGTCGATGCGATAGCGATCCCATCGTGCGGTCCAAAGTCGTCCACCCGCACCCAAAAAGTGTCACGTATTACGTGACACTTGCGCAGGGGCAAAAAATTTGACTCAGGCGGTCGGCGGGAGCCTGCTCGGGCATGGCGCAAAAATCCGACGGCATGAGCTACGCCCCGCAGGGCAGACCGAGTCCCGTGGTGCAACCGGGCGAATTCATCTATGCCGCGGCGCATCTCGATCACGGCCACATTTACGGGCAGTGCAACGGGCTCAACGAGGCGGGGGCGACATTGAAATGGGTTTACGATCCTGATCCCGCGAAAGTGGAGGCGTTTCGCAAAGCGCACCCGCAGGCGAAGGTCGCGCGTAGTCTGGATGAAATTTTGGATGACGCGGAAGTGAAGCTGGTCGCCGCCGCCGCCGTGCCTTGTGATCGCGGGCCGATTGGCTGCAAGGTCATGCGCGCGGGCAAAGATTACTTTACCGACAAGACGCCGTTCACGCAGATGGCGCAGTTGGACGAGGCGCGCGCGGTCGTGCGTGAGACCGGTCGCAAATACCTGGTGTATTTCAGCGAACGCTTGCACGTGGAGAGCGCGATGCATGCGGGCGATCTCGTGCATGGCGGCGCGATTGGCCAAGTGATCCAAGTGCTCGGCCTCGGCCCGCATCGCTTGAGCAAACCCTCGCGCCCGGCGTGGTTTTTCGAGAAGGCCAAATACGGCGGCATTCTTTGCGACATCGGCAGCCACCAGTTTGAGCAATTCCTGTTCTACAGCGGCGCGAGCGACGCGACCGTGACGAATGCCGCGGTAGGCAACTATGCCAATCCCGACACGCCGGAACTCGAGGATTTCGGCGAAGCGTCGCTCGTCGGCAATAACGGCGCGTCGAATTACATCCGCGTGGACTGGTTCACGCCCGATGGCCTGCGCACATGGGGCGATGGCCGCACGATCATTCTTGGCACGAAGGGCTACATCGAGATGCGCAAATACATCGATGTCGGTCGCGATGCGGCGGGCGACAATGTCATCCTGGTGGATGGCACGGGGGAGAAATTCATCAACGTGGCCGGCAAGGTGGGCTTCCGTTTCTTCGGCGAGCTGATTCTCGATTGCCTCAATCGCACGGAGGGGGCGATGACGCAGGCGCACGCGTTCAAGGCCGCCGAACTCTGTCTCAAGGCGCAGGCGGTCGCGCGGGTGATTTCGCCGTCGGCGTAAGCGCGGTGCCGCTTGCCAAAGGCATCATGGCGACCAACTGTGGCGGCATGAAACTGCGCTTTCTCGGTTCGCTTTCCCTCTTTCTTTCCACGCTGCTGGCGGCCTGTGGTGCAGGCGGGAATCCACTGAAAGTTGGTGATCCGGCGCCCTCAGTCACCGCGCTGGACGACCGAGGCGAGACGGTGAACCTGGCCGAGGTTTACGCGCAAAACGGCTATACCTTGGTGTATTTTTATCCGAAGGCGGGGACGCCCGGTTGCACCGCGCAAGGTTGCGCCTTGCGCGACGCGTATGAAGAATTGACCGATCGAGGTGTGGCCGTGGTCGGCGTGAGCACGGACACAGTTGAGGAGCAACGCGCTTTCAAGGCCGCGCAAAATTTCCCGTTCACGCTGTTGGCCGATACCGACAAGAAAGTGCTCCAAGCCTTCGGTGTGCCGACTTATCCGGGCACTAGCGCGGCCAAGCGCCAGGCGTTTTTGATCAAAGGCGGGAAAGTCGTGTGGGTGGACTATTCCGCAAGCACGGGCGAACAGGCGGCGGATGTGCTGAAGTTCATCGCCACACCGTAAATATGCGGTTACCGAGGCGATAATACCCGCCACTTTCAGGCGGAGATTTCTGCCTCGGCGTCAGACACCGGCTTCACCGTGACGAGCACCTTGTCCACCCGGTGGCGGTCCATGTCCATCACTTCGAAGCGCAGGTGCCCCCACTCGAAATAGTCGCCGGCCTTGGGGATACGGCCGAAGTGCGTGGTCACGAAACCGCCGAGTGTCTGGTAGTCGGCTTCCCCTTCGTGGGGCAGGTCCGCATCGAGATTAAGCAGGGCCTTGAATTCGCCGACGGGCAGGGTGGCGTCGATGAGCCAAGAGCCGTCCTCGCGTTGGCGCGCGCTCGGCGTTTCCCGCGTGGGGCCGTGATCGGGCAGCGCGCCGACGATCGCCTCGAGCACGTCGATCAAGGTGACGAGGCCCTGGATGATACCAAACTCGTCGGTAACGATGGCGATGTGCTTGCCGGTCTTCTTGAACTTCTCGAGCAGCTGGATGCCAGTCATCTTTTCCGAGACGGTGAGTGGCGGCACGAGCAGGTTTTTCAACGGGGTGGGCAGGCCGATGGCGGAGTGCGCCCAGAGTGATTTGACCGAGACAAGACCGACGACCTGATCGCGTGTGCGCTGGTAAACCGGAAAGTAGGAGTGGCCACTGGTGACGATCTTGCGCCAGTTGGCTTCGTCGGGGTCGTCGAGGTTGAGGAAGACGATTTTCGGCCGCGGCGTCATGAGTTCGGTGACTGGGTAGTCGTCGAGCTCGAGCACGCCCTCGACCATTTCCTTTTCCGCGCGCTTGAACACACCGGCGTGCAGGCCCTGCTCGACGAGGTTGCGCACCTCGTCGTCGCCCACGGTGTCGGCGGTGGAACGAGGCTTCAACCGCAGCAGCTTGGCGACGCCGTTTTGCGCGGCTTCGAAGACGAGCAAGACGGGCGTGGCCAGCCGAGTGAGTGTGTGCATGGCACCGGCGAGCTGCCGGAGCACGGCTTCGGGATGGGCGACCGCGATGCGCTTGGGCACGAGCTCGCCAAACAGCAGCAGGAACAACGTCAGCCCGCCAGCCACTCCCATGAAGGCCAGCGGTTCAGCCCAGGCGGACAGAACGGTCCACCCGGCGATGTGTGCTGCGACTGGCGCGTAAAACTCCAGCCCGCCCATCACGCCGGCGATGATGCCCGAGAGCGTCAGCCAGAATTGCACCAGACCGAGAAACCGCGCGGGGTGCTCGATCAACTGCAGGGCACGGGTGGCGGACGCGCTACCGTCGAGCGATTCGCGTTCCAACTGGGATTTGCGGGCTGAGACCACGGCGGTTTCCGCCATGGCGAGCAGACCATTGGATAAAGCCAACAGGCAAAACGTGGTGATCTCGAGCGAATGGCCGGACATGAAAGCGCAGACCATAGCTGGCCATGCCGCCGGTGCAACTTTTCATGCTACCCGACGCTGGGGAAAGGATTAGTTTGATGTAACCGGGTTCATGGTATCCGGTCCGGCCCCTATGAGGCTGACCGCTACAGAAGAATGGCTCCGAGATCAAACTACCCACTCCCATGAGTTGCGCCATTGCGCGCAATCCCTTGTGCTCGCGCCATGAAACCCACTTTGCTCGTTCTCGCCGCCGGCATGGGCTCCCGTTACGGCGGGCTCAAACAAATCGATCCGGTCGGCCCTTCCGGTGAGACGGTGCTCGATTACGCCGTGTTCGACGCCATCCGCGCGGGTTTCGGCCGCGTGGTGTTCATCATTCGCCGCGATTTCGAGGCGCTGTTCCGCGCACAGATCGGCACCAAATACACCGGGTGCATCGCGGTGGACTATGTGTTTCAGGCACTCGATCAATTGCCCAACGGATTCACCGTGCCCGCCGGGCGCGAAAAACCCTGGGGCACCGGCCACGCCGTCTGGTGCGCGCGCGACGCGATCCGCGAGCCCTTCGCGGTCATCAATGCCGATGATTTTTACGGTGCCGATTCGTTCGCGCGGCTCGGCGCGTTTCTCGTGCAGGGCGCACCCGGCTTCGATCCCATGTCGGGGCACCGTCCCCCCGCGCCCTCCCTCGCGTCGTTCGGCATGGTCGGCTTCAAGCTCCGCCGCACGCTGTCCGAAAACGGCGCGGTCTCGCGCGGCATTTGTCAGGCTGACGCCACCGGCTTCCTACAAAGCATCGAGGAGCACACCGGCATTCTCGCCTCTGATGTCGGTGCCGGGAAAAAATACACCGGTGACGAAACCGTCTCGATGAATTGCTGGGGGTTTACGCCCGCGCTCTTCAAGGGACTCGACATCCAGCTGCACGAATTTTTGCGGGCGCCCGGCACTGAGCTAAAGAGCGAGTTCTACCTGCCCGCCGCCGTCTCGACCATGATCGCGCGCGGCGAGGCCTCGGTGCAGCTGTTGCCGACGACGAGCGAATGGTTCGGCGTCACCTACCGCGAGGATCGCCCCAAGGTCACGGCCCGCATCGCCGCGCTCGTCGCCGCCGGCGCTTACCCCGCCAAACTATTCTAAGTCACTACGGCAGACAGCCGCGCCCCATTATGACCCCGTGGCCAGTTCTTAAAACCTACACCGGCGAACACCTCGCTAAAATCGCGCTGCCGGTCGGTGGCATTGGCACCGGCACGGTGTCGTTTTGCGGCTTCGGCGCATGGCGACATTGGGAAGTGGTCAATCGCCCTGCCAAAGGCTACACGCCCATCGGCCAGGGCCGCGCCGCGCCGCTCTTCGCGGTGCATGCCCGCAAGACTGGCGAAAAACCGGTCACGCGTTTGCTCGAAGGCCCGTTGCCCTTGGGCGAATGGGAAGGCGAGGAAGGCTCGCCCGTGCCCAACGCGGGATTGCCGCGCTTCCGCGAATGCAGTTTTCGCGCGGCTTATCCGCTGGCGGAGTTGGCGCTGCGCGATCCGGCCATGCCGGTGCGCGCGACGATGCAGGTGTTTAATCCGCTCGTGCCGGGTGACAGCGATCGCAGTGGTCTGCCTGTCGCGATCGTCCGCGTGAATTTGCACAACCCTTCGGCCCAGCGCGTGCATGCCTCCGTCGCCGCCGCGCTGCCCAACTTCATCGGCGAAGATGGCTTCGCGCTGCAACTCGACGATTTTCGCGGCCGCCTTTATCCCGCCGGCGCAAAAGGCGGCGTGAACACTTGGCGCGAAAACAATGCTATGCGCGGCGTGTTCCTCACCTCGGAAGGCGTTGATCGCGCCGCTGAAACCTGGGGCACGCTCGCCCTCGCCACCACGGCGCGCCGCGGCGTGTCTCAGCGCACGGCATGGGCCGATCGCGGCTGGAGTGATGCCACGCTTGATTTTTGGGACGACTTCTCCACCGACGGAAAACTCGAACCGCGCACGGCCAAGGTGGACATGCCCACGGCCTCACTCGCCGTCAGTGTCACGATTCCGCCGCGCGCCACACGCGGCGTGGAGTTCGTGCTCGCGTGGCATTTTCCCAATCGGCCCGCTTGGGGTCGCGAGCCCGGCAGAACGCCCGCCACCATAGGCAATCTTTACACGACCCAATTTGCCGACGCTTGGACCGCCGCCGACTACGCCGCGAGAAACTGGCGGACGCTCGAGCGCGACACCGTCGCTTTCGTGCGCGGCCTCGTGGAAAACGATCTGCCCGCCGAGGTGCGCGAAGCCGCGCTGTTCAACCTCTCCACGTTGCGCTCGCAAACCTGTTTTCGCACACCGGACGGCCGCTTCTTCGGCTGGGAAGGCTGCTTCAACCGCACCGGCAGTTGCCTCGGAAATTGCACCCATGTGTGGAATTACGAGCACGCGACCGCGCACTTGTTTCCCGATCTCGCGCGCTCGATGCGCGAGACTGAGTTTTCCGATTTCAGCATGTTCGAGGATGGACTCCTGGGCTTCCGCGTCGCGCTGCCGTTGCAGCCGGGCGCCAGCCACCGCCTCGCCGCCGCCGACGGGCAAATGGGTTGCCTGTTGAAACTGCATCGCGAGTGGCGACTGTCGGGCGACACCGATTGGTTGCGCAAATTGTGGCCGTATGCGCGCAAGGCGCTCGAGTTCGCGTGGGCCCCCGGTGGCTGGGATGCCGATCAAGACGGTGTCATGGAAGGCTGCCAGCACAACACGATGGATGTGGAATATTTCGGCCCGAACCCGCAGATGGCCACGTGGTATCTCGGCGCGTTGCGCGCGGCGGAGGATATGGCGCGTGCGCTCGGCGAAACGGAATTTGCCGACCGCTGCCGCGACTTGTTCACGCGCGGCCGCGCTTGGGTGGATGCCAATCTCTTCAACGGTGATTATTACGAACATCACGTGCGCCCGGTGAAAAGTTGGGACGAGGTGCGGCCCGGTCTCTCCGTCGGGGCCGGGGCCAAGGATCCCGCCAACCCGGATTTTCAACTCGGCGCCGGCTGCCTGATCGACCAACTCGCCGGGCAGGTCAACGCGCATTTGGAAAACCTCGGCGATCTGCTCGACGCGAAAAATGAAAAGTCCGCCCTGCGCGCGGTGCTCAAACACAACCGACCCGGCGACTACAACGCGCACTTCAACCACATGCGCAGCTACGTGCTCGGTGATGAAGCCGCCGTCTTGATGGCGTCGTATCCGCGCGGGCGGCGCCCGGAGCGGCCGTTTCCCTATTACACCGAGGTGATGACCGGCTTTGAATACTGCCTCGCGTTGAGCCTCGCCCAAGCCGGAGCCACGGGCGACGCGCTGACCGTGGTGCGCGACATCCGCGCGCGCTACGACGGCCGCAAACGCAACCCCTTCGACGAAGCTGAATGCGGTCATCATTATGCCCGCGCGATGGCGAGCTGGGGACTCATCCCGGCGCTCACCGGATTCTTCTATTCCGCGCTCGGCGGCACGCTCGTGTTCGCTCTTCCGCGTCGGCGCACTATCTGGCCTTGGGCCGCAGGCACCGCTTGGGGCACGGTTGAAATTATTCCCGGCAAAAAGACCCAACTCAAACTAACGGTCACGCGCGGCCAACTCGCCGTGCGGCGGATAGCCGCGGGCAAAACGGCACAAATTATTCTGCCTCGCCGCAAAACCCTCGCAGCGGGGCGGACGCATGTTTTTACCTTGCCGACTTCCCCATGAGCGAAACGCCAGCCCCCCCGCATTTCCCCGCCGTGCTCGACTTGTTCGCGCTCGAAGGACGATTCATTAGCGCCGCCCATTACGGCAGCGGCCACATCAACGACACGTTTGTGGTTTTGCAGGACGTGGGCGCCGCCCAGCCGCGCCGCTACATCGCGCAGCGCATCAACGACCGCATCTTCAAAGACGTGCCCGCGCTCATGGACAACATTCGGCGCGTCACCACGCACCTCACCGCCAAGGCCGGCCCGGCCGGCCGCCAACTCACACTCGTCCCCACGCGCGATGGCGAAGCCTGCGCCCGCGACGCCCACGGCGGCTGGTGGCGTTTTTATGATTTCATTAAGGACGCGCACACCGTGGACCGCGTGACGAATGAAGCCCAAGCCCGCGAAGCCGCACGCGCCTTTGGCGATTTTCAAGCCCAGCTCGCCGACCTGCCCGGCGGTCGCCTGCACGAGACGATCCCCAATTTTCACCACACCCGCAGCCGGTTCGAAAACTTCCGCCGCGCCCTACAGGCCGACGTAGTTGGCCGCGCCGCCGATGTGCAGCCTGAGATTGATTACGCGTTCTCACGCGAGGCCGATGCCGATGTGCTGCTCAACCTGCTCGCCAAGGGCGATGTGTCAGAACGTGTCACGCACAACGACACGAAGATCAACAACGTCATGCTCGACGACGCTACGCGCAGCGCCGTCGCGGTCATCGATCTCGACACCGTGATGCCCGGCCTGCCACTCTACGACTTCGGCGAGATGATGCGCACCTCCGCCAGCACCACCTTGGAGGACGACCCCGCCGCGGCGAACATGCGGCTCGACCTGCGTTTGTTTGAAGTGTTGGTCGAAGGATACCTGTCGTCCGCCGTCGGCACCGTGCTCAACACCACGGAACGCGCGCACCTCGGTTTCGCGGGCCAGCTCATGGCCTACGAAAACGGCCTGCGCTTCCTGACCGACTACCTGCAAGGCGACACCTATTACAAAATCAAGCACCCCCGCCACAACCTCGACCGCACCCGCACGCAATTCGCCCTCGTGCGGAGTATCATCGCGCAAACCCCGGCGATGAACCGCATCCTCGAAAAATCCAATCATGCACCCAACTGATCGTTGGCGCGGCAGCGCCGGTAGGGGCCGTTGTCCTCAACGGCCCTCGGGGATAACGCCACGTAAACAAGGGCGGTTAAGGTCAACCGCCCCTAACTTGATCTGTTTTCCGTTATGAAATTCTCCCACCCCAAGGCCGACGTTTACGTGCCGGACGGTAGTGATGCCGCCGCGGCGCTCGCCCGCACCACCCACCTCTGCGTCATCGCACATCAGGACGACATCGAGATCAACGCCTACCCCGCTGTCACCGAGTGTTACGATCGCACGGACCGCTTTCTCACCGGTGTCACCGTAACCAACGGCGCAGGCTCATCCCGCACCGGCCCCTTTGCCCATTACACCGACGAACAGATGCAGAATGTGCGCCGCGAGGAGCAGCGCGATGCCGCCCGGCTCGGCAAATACAACTTGCAGCTCCAGCTCGCCCACTCCAGCGCCGAGGTGAAGCAGCCCGGCCACCCTGGCGTCCGCGCCGATCTCGCCGCCATCTTCGCCGCGTGTCGTCCGCAAGTCGTCTATCTCCACCAGCCACTCGACAAGCACGACACCCACGTCGCCGTCATGCTGCGCTGCCTCGAAGCGATTCGCGCCCTGTCGCGTGACCAACGCCCGTCGCGCGTGCTCGGCGTCGAGGCCTGGCGCGGACTCGAATGGCTGCTCGATACCGACAAGGTCGCGCTCGACGCCAGCGCGCAACCGGCGCTCAAGCTGCCGATCATGCAAGTCTTCGCCTCTCAGATCGTCGGGGGTAAACGCTACGACCATGCCGCGCTCGGCCGCCGCCAAGCCAACGCCACCTTCCACGATGCGCACGCCACCGACCAATTCACCGAGATTTGCTGGGCGCTCGACCTCACGCCACTCGCACACGACGGCACGCTCTCCGTGGCAGATTTTGCTCTCGCCCACCTGGATCGGGTCCGCGCCGAGATAGCCGCGCGCCTCGACCGATTGACTTAAACACTCGGCGTCATGACCACCCTGCGTTCCGTCCCGCTCACCTTGCCCGGCGCTTGGCCCCGGGAAAACCCGCTGCCCTGTTTTCGCGACCGCGCGCCGCACCGCCACGTGCCCTTGGCCGATACCGTCGCGCCGCGCCACCGCGAACTCGCGGGGTGGAGCACCGGCTTTCGCGTGCTGCCTTGCCGCATGCAGGACATATACCCGCGCGCCCTCGCTCCGCTCACCCTGCAAACCGTGGTGTTGGAAAACGAATATCTGCGCGCCGAGTTTCTGCCCGAGCTGGGCGGCCGGCTGCGCTCGTTGATCCACCGGCCGAGCGACCGCGAACTGCTGGCCTGCAATCCCGTTTTCCAACCCGCCAACCTTGCCGTGCGCAACGCGTGGTTCAGCGGCGGCATCGAGTGGAACGTCGGCCAATATGGCCACTCCACGCTCACCTGTGCGCCGGTGTTCGCCGCGCGCATCGTCCACGCCGACGGCTCGCCCGGCCTGCGTATTTACGAGTTCGAACGCGTGAAACAGCTTTGCTGGCAAACGGATTTTTACCTGCCGCACGCCAGCACGTTTCTCTTTGCCCACACCCGCGTGGCCAACGTCAGCCCGCGCGAGGCCTCGATGTATTGGTGGACCAATATCGCCGTGCCGGAGCGCGCGGACGTGCGCGTGATCGCGCCCGCCACCGAGGCGTTGCACGCCAATCCTCCCGTCGGTTTCGGTCAAGCCGCGCTACCGCGCCTGCCTAGCTACAACGGGGCCGACGCCACCTACTCGACCAATGCCAGCGGCGCCTACGAATTTTTCATGGCGTGCGATACCACGCCGCCCTTCGTCGCCGCGGTGGATGCAGCCGGCACCGGCTTTGTCGAAGCCAGCACCGCGCGACTCGGTATGCGCAAACTTTTCTGCTGGGGCATGCATCCGGGCGGACGACACTGGCAGGAGTTTCTCGCCCCGCCAGGCCACGATTATTTGGAAATCCAAGCCGGCCTTGCGCCCACGCAATTGCATGGTCTCGTCATGCCCGCCAACGCCGACTGGAGCTGGACCGAGGCCTTCGGGCTTTTGTGTGGCGACCCCGCCGAACTGCATCACCCCGATTGGCCGCGCGCGGTCGCCGCCGCCCGCCACGCGCTCACCCACGCGTTGCCACCTGCGGATCTACAAGCGATGGACACCGCCGCCACCGCGCAGATCGATCAACCGGCGCTTGAATATTTGCATCACGGGGCCGGCTGGGGCGCGCTGGAGAAAGCACGCCTTGGCGCCAGTGGTTTGAGCATGCCGCCGGCCTTCGAGTTTCCCGTCGACCAGGGTGACGACGAAACGCGCCCGTGGCACACGCTCCTGCGCGAAGGCACGCTACCCGCCGAGATCGAGCCCGGCACCTGGCTGGTGCAGAGCGAATGGCGCGAACTGCTCGCGGCTAGTCTCGCCCGGCCCAGTGGCCGGCACGCCGCCGCGCTGCTGCATCTCGGGGTGATGGCCGCCGAAACCTTCGATGAGGCCGAGGCCATGCGACTCTGGCGCGAATCGCTCGCGCTCGCCCCCTCGCCCTGGGCTTGGCGCAATCTGGGTGCGCTGATGCGCCTGCAAGGACGCCACACTGAAGCCGCCGCGCACTACGCCGAGGCTTGGGCGCTGCGCGGCGCACTCGACGGAGACGCCACGCGCTCGCTTGCCCGGGAGATCATGCAGCTACACCTCGCCAGCGGCGCGCCTGCCGTCGCGCGGGATTTTTACGCCGCGCTCGGCCCGGCGCTGCAAGATGACGACGTGGTGCAGGTCGCCCGCGCGCAGGCCGCGTTGTCGCTCGGCGATTTTGCGACCGTCGAAACCGTGCTGGCGCGTGATTTCGCGCTCATTCGCGAAGGTGAAGGCAGCCTCTCCGACCTGTGGTTCGCCTTGCAAGCTTGGCGCGACGCCGGCCACCGCCCGCCGACACCGGAGGAAATAAAGACCGCGCGGCGGCACCATGCACCCCCCGCGCGGCTCGATTTCCGCATCTTTCCCGGGTGAGGCCCGGTGGCCGAGGCGGCGAGAGCGCACCATGAGTCTCCGTTTGTTTGACCTACATCATGGTGTTTCCGTGGTTCTGCGCTAGGTTACAGGCCTATTCGTTAAGCCATGTCTAACTCCTCCGTCTCCACGTTCACACCTGAAACCACGGTCGGTGCCATCGTCGCCGAACAACCCGGCCTCGCCCGATTTTTCGAGCACCTCGGCAT
>JADLBI010000122.1 GCA_020847775.1 Opitutaceae bacterium | reverse complement strand
TTTGATTGGGTCATTTGAGGTAGGGGCGGTTGTCCCCAACCGCCCGGTTCGCTCCCAAAGGACGGTTAAGGATAACCGTCCCTACCATTGCTTCCATGACATAGTCCAAAAGATTAGGGACTTTGGTGTAATTGATCCCGCAAAATTCCGCATCCGTGTTATCTGTGTGTTCCGTGGCAAACTGAATTGCGGGATACAGGTTCATTCGCGCCGGGTCTGATCCCAATCGCCGAAGAGATCCAAACTTTGGCGTGGTAGCGCCGGTGGGGTCGCGCCCACCCGGTTTGGGGCGTTCGTAAAGTCCAATATATGGGTCGGTTGGTCCGATACCCCGAAGCTGGCTTCGGCTAGATTGTTGTAGCCACGAGCCTGAGCGAGTGGGTGAGCCACCACACGCTCGCGCTCGTTGCTACCAGCATCGGAAACGCGCGAGGTTCATTAAGGGGGCGCGGTTACCCGAGCAGCTCGCGCACCCAGCGGCGGTGCGGGCCAGAGAGCGTGATCGCATCGAGTCCATCCACGGGGACCCAGCGCAAATCGGCGGGCAATGGTTTCGGTGGCGGCACCGCGTAGATGGACTCCGTGATTTGATAACGCGTGATACCGCGTTTTTTTACGGTGAGCGGGGACGTGCGCGCCAGTTCGTCGGTCGTGAGACCGAGCTGATCCGCCGTGGGTAGTTCATGCATATCGGCGAGACGGCGCGAGGTCGCGGGGGCGCGATGGAGGAGCAGCTGGCCGCGCCGCAGGCACCAGCCGCGCGCGATGGCGACTTGCTCCATGCGCTTGGCGGTGAGCCGCGGATAGGTCTCCGGATCTCCCGCGCGGTGGGCGGCGCAAAATCCGCGCACGGGGCAGATCTCGCAGCGCGGATTGCGCCGCAGGCAGACGGTCGCGCCGAGCTCCATCATCGCTTGATTGTGATCGCCGGGGTGGCGGCGGTTGAGCAGCACGTCGGCGAGCGGGGTGAACGCCTTGACGGCGCGCAATCCGTCTTTGTGTGGCGTGGCGTCGGCGGTCAGGCGAGCGAGGATGCGCACGACGTTGCCGTCCACCACGGCGGCCGGTGCGTGAAAGGTGATGCTCGTGATCGCTGCCGCGGTGTAGGGGCCGATGCCCGGCAGTTCGCGCCAGTCGGCCGGGGCGCGAGGGATTTCCGATCGGGCGACAAGCGTTTGGGCGAGTTTGTGCAAATTGCGGGCGCGGGTGTAGTAGCCGAGGCCTTCCCAGAGTTTTAGCACGCACGATTCCGGGGCGCGGGCGAGGGCGGTGAAATCAGGCAACGCCTCCAGCCAGCGCGCGAAGTAGGGCAGCACGGTTTTGACCTGCGTCTGCTGGAGCATGAATTCGCTGACGACGGTTTTGTAGAGCGACGGGCATTCGCGCCAAGGCAGCGGGCGCGCGTGTTGGCGATACCAAGCCAGCAAGGCGCGCCGAAACTGCGGCGTATGGGCGGAGGTCAGTGGAGTAAGGTTGGCCACGAAAAGGTCCTAGAAGACAGAAAAGCCGAAACAATGAAAGACGCGGAATATTTTGGTGTGTTTTTGCGCCTTTTTGTGGCCATCTATCCGCATGGCCAAACGCGGGGCGGCTGATGACGAGTCGGCGCCGAAAAAAATCAATTCCTACACCATCAAGCTGGACGACGCGCAGCAGCAGAAACTGCGCGCGCATTGCGAGGCCCGAGGCTGGGAGCCATTGACGGTGGCTTACACGCATTTCGCGTTCAAATCCGAGTCGTCCAAGGTCAACGTCGCCGCCTACACCAGCGGCAAGGTCGTCATCGCGGGCAAGGGCACGGAGGAGTTTGTGCAAAACACGCTCGAACCCGAAATCACCGGCGCGGCCAAGCTCGGCTACGACGAGGTGTTGCATCCTGATTGGTTCGAGACGCACGCCGGGCTCGATGAGAGCGGCAAGGGTGATTTCTTCGGCCCAGTCATCGCCGCGACCGTTATCGCCGACAAGGCCGCGATTGACGCCTGGCGCGAGGCGGGGGCGCAGGACTCGAAAAAGATGTCCGAAAGCAAGATCATCGAGCTCGACCGCCTGATCCGGGCGACGAAGGGCGTGGCGGTGGAAACGTGTTATTGCCGCACGATGACGCGCTACAACGAGCTGATGGGCCGCCCCCGCGCCAACCTCAACAGCCTGCTGGCGTGGCAGCACGCCACGGCACTAGCGGCGGCCCTGGGGCAGCGGCGGGTGACGTGGGGGCTGCTCGATCAGTTCAGCGAACAGCCGCTCGTGCAGCGCGAGTTGAAGCGGCAGGGCGTGGCGGATTTCGAGCTGCGCATGCGCACCAAGGCAGAGGAAGACCCGGTGGTGGCCGCCGCCTCGATCGTCGCCCGCGCCGAATACGTGCGCCAGATGCACACGTTGTCGAAGCAGTTTGGCGACAAGCTGCAAAAAGGCGCAGGACCCTTGGTCAAGGTGCAGGCTAACCAGATCATCGAGAAATTCGGCGCGCGCGCCCTCGGCAATTTCGCCAAGCTGCATTTTC
>JADLBI010000121.1 GCA_020847775.1 Opitutaceae bacterium | reverse complement strand
TAAAAGTTTACGGCGATTTTCCAGACGAAAAAGTAGTAGTTGCTGATTGGTGGCTAGGAAAAAGCGACGATGGAACAAGATGTGAAACTCCGCTGCCTCCCTACACCACAAGCCTAGACGCCATTCAGCAAGCGGCAATGGAGAGGTTTAAGGATGAAGAGGACCAATCGCAATTTACTGTGATCTTTTTCAAACATGCGCTCGATATTGGAAAAGTAACATGGCAACTCACTCCTCTCGACTGGTGCATTGCCTTCGCTCGCACGGCGAAGATTTGGAGGTTCAAAGAATGAAACACTACCGGGAGTTTCGAGGTGAATGGCTGTGGTTCACCGACCTCGGGCTGCGTATCGCTGCTAACGATCTCGTGAACAACATCCGGCAATGCCTTGCAAACTGGCGTAAACACTATGACTGAGAAATGCTCCACCTTCTGGCAGAAGGCGCGTCGTTACCCGCCCTGCCTGGTTCGCATCATGGCGCGTCACCCTAGAGGAAGACTGCTCTCGGACAAGGAGATCTCCAAACGTGGGAAGATCTCCGTCAACGAAGTCCTGCTGCTCGGCTCGGCCCTGCGCTGGGACGTGACACTGGACGTGATGGAGCGCTATCTACTAGCCTGCGACTTCGACTTCGAGAACCGCAAGCAGATGCAGCGCATCGGTGCCTACCTGCGCAAACAGCCGCAGTGGCTGCACCTGCGCAACGACGACGACTGGACTCACCGCTGGCTGCCCATCATCAAGCGGCTGGCGGCGGAAGCGAAAGGGAATTTATGAGTGAACAAAGCAACAACCGAAAAAACAACGTAAGGGTAGAGCATAATGGTAAAAATTTAACTTATGCAGAGTGGGATAGAGAATTAGGGGTTTCACACGGTGTGACTCGTAATCGGTTGACCCTTTATAACTGGTCAAAAGAAAAAGCACTTGGAAAAGTTGAGATCGTATGACTTTCACAAGTGAACCGCCAACCACGCCGGGGTTTTATGCATTCAAATCAAGTCATGATTCTTTCATTGGAGTTGACCAATTCGATTTAGAAATGATTGAAGAGTCTCGTAACTTAATAGGCTACGAATGGTGCCGTCTCGTTCCGGCTGAAGAAGTGGAGAATGCTTATCGGGAAGCAAGTTCCTATTTTAACGGTGCCAAATCAGACTGCTCAAGCCTGCGCGCTTGGCAAGATAGCCGCGCCAAACAAGTAGCGGAAGGAAAGATATGACCGACACTAAAACATGGTTCTCGTATGATCCAGGTGACGGCTTCGAGACGCACGGCACCGAATACGCCGCCCGTAAACGCGCCGAGAGGGCTCTCGACTACTACAAAGACGAGGCTGGCAGCGAAGCCTGGCACGAGGAAGTAACCCAAGTGTGCTGGGGCAAGGTGATGCAACAGGTCCAGGAAACATCACGCAAGCAGCGCCCACCAGCCAGCGAACTGGACTGTGGCGTAGACAAGGACGGAACAGTCTGGGGCGAATGGGATTCGATAGTGGATTTTGAACTTTGCCCTAACGACCAAGCTCAGAGAGCGCCGGACTAAAGCGATGAAAACGACTGAGAACCAGAACGGCGCTTCTCTGAAGCGCGTGGTTAGGCGGCGGTATGGTCCGTGGACCGTGAAACAAAGACCATGCGGTGACTGGGTGATCGACCAGCTCGACAGGGAAACAATGCGGGTGAGACGATTTGGATCGTATAGATCGAAGATCGAAGCCCTAGAGGTTTGGAGGGAACTGGAATGAGGATATACAAAATCGAAGCCGTCATCAGCGGCAACAACGACAAACCCGAAACACGCGTGGAACGCCTCATCGCCGGTGGCTGGCAGGAAGTGCATGAACTCATGGCACGAATCTGCCGCGACACCGGCTGCGTCATCCGCGAAATGCACATCATCGAAACCAATGAAACGCCATTCGACTACCGGACGGTCAAAGCCACCTAACAACAAGGTCAGCGACCCGGCTGTATGAACTCCCCGATTGCAACCGAGACGCCTAAGCCGGGTTCGCTGCACCGCTTGGTTAGCCGAGGACCGTTGCCACCAGAGGTCAAGGAAATCATGGGCGAAGCAAACCGGCTGCAATACCGCCTGATGGTGGAAGCTGGCTGGTGCATATCGTGCTACCGCGAGCGGGCGTCGGGAACGACTCGATGCGCCGAGTGCAACGAAATCGCAGCACGTCGCGCCGAAGCCAGAGCGCGGAAGCAGGGCATAAAACCGTGGAAGGCTGGCGGACGTGGCAGAAAACCGAAGTCGGCTAACAACGAAGTGAGCCGATGACCACCGCGAGGACATGGCAGCGTATCGCCCTGCGACGTGACGCGGTGGGCATTGGCTCTACTGGCGGGTTCTGTGGCCGTGGAATTGGCGTCCGAAAATGTAACGAAACACGCTTGACAAGCTAGGCGCTATGCCTAGTATCGTGTGCGTCGGAGGCAATACCGCCGCCGCCAAACCAAACAAAAATGAACACCACCGAACTCACACAAAAGCTCCTCGAAGTGCTGGCCAATGGAGACTGCATCACCACGGAGACCGACGAGCATGGCTTCGAGCTCGTCACCGACGAGCCGGTCAACGGCGAGGTCCGCATCTCGTGGGTAGCGAACGTCTCCGGTCCGAAGGGAATCGTCGGCAAGGTCCTTACCGCCCTCGCGCACCACTACACGCTCCGGCTGACCGCGATGGGCGAGCAGCAGGCGGAATACTACGAGACCATCGGCTTCGTGCGCGCAGGCCGCGATATGGTGCTCGCGAAAAGCTCGGAATGAGCCCCGACGAATACCGCATCGAGCGCGACCGGCGCGGCACGCAAGCGAGCGTGGCCGCGCTCTTGCGCGTCGATCCGCAGACAATCTCCCGCCGCGAGCGCGGCGAAATACCCATCACG
>JADLBI010000120.1 GCA_020847775.1 Opitutaceae bacterium | reverse complement strand
GTTTTCGTTGAATGCGAAAATCACCGGCGGCGCGGAGGACGTGACGGCCGTCGATCTCGACGAGGCCGCGATCGCGCAGGCCAAGCGCAACGCCAATCTCAATCAAGCGCGCCTCAAGTTCGTGCATGCCGACGCGTTTGCCTACGCGCGGCAGATGCAGCAGAACGGCGAGAAATGGGACGTGGTCATGCTCGATCCGCCGAAATTCATTTTCACCCGCGACGAATACGGCAATTGGGAAGGCCGGCAGAAATACGAGGATCTCAACCTGCTCGCGATCTCACTGGTGAAGCCGGGAGGAATTTTTGTGACGTGTTCGTGTTCCGGTCTGTTGTCGCTGGAGGATTTCGAGGCGCACGTGATCAAGGCCGCGCATCGGCAGAACCGGCGGCTGCAATTCTTCGACCGCACGGGACCCGGGCCGGATCATCCGGTTTACTCCAACTGCCTCGAAAGCCGCTACCTCAAGGTGCTGTGGGCGCGGGTGGTGTGAACTGGTATGGCGCTGAGGTTGGGAGGGCCGCACGACCCTGCCTGCTAATCAGCGGATTACCTCAAAGCGACTTGTGCGAGCCGTCGCAGAACGCGCCGTTGGCGGAGTGTTTGCAACCACACCAGGCCACGGTCTGCTCCTCGGTGAGTACGACTTTTTTTGGGGCAAGGCCGGTGCCTTTGTGTGAGCCGTCGCAGAACGGTTGGTCCTTGGACAAGCCGCAAGCGCACCACCAATAGGTGCCAGCGGGCATTTTTTTAACGTAGGGGGATTTTTGCGCGATGTTCGGGGTTGGCATGGGATGTTTTCGCGAGGTGACGCTGATGGACGCGGATGGGTTTTCTATCCGCGCAAATCCGCGCTATCCGCGGAGAGTTTTTCTGGAGAAAGGGGCATGATTACTTCACCGCGGCCCAGACGCGTTGGACGTCGTCGTGATCCTCGATGGCTTGGAGGAATTCGCCGACTTCGGCGCGGGCGGTGTCGTCGAGTGCGGGGAAGGTTTTGGCGACGTAGCCGATCTCGCTCGTGATGACCGACCAGCTGTTGGCCTTCAACCAAGTGGAAACGGCGTGGACGGCGGTGCGCTCGGTGATGAAACGCGCGCCGCTGTGATCTTCGGGGATGTCGTCGTTTTGTAGGTGCGTGAGCTTTTCGAAATCGTTCGCGCCGGCTTCGATCGCCGCGGCTTCAAGATCGCTGGCAGCGTCGGGGTGGTGGGCTTCGACGAGGCCGACGTGCTCGAAAAGAAACTTGTTGCTGCCGGCGGTGCCGAGCACGCCTTTCTTGAAGAGCACGCGCATCTCGGGCGCGGTGCGCTGGTGGTTGTCGGTGTAAACTTCGACGATGAGCGGCACCTTGTGCGGCGCGTAGCCTTCGAAGACGACGTGTTCGAGGGCGGATTTGTCGCCGCCGGTGCCGGCGCCCTTGGCGATGGCGCGCTCGATGACGTCGCGGGTGACACTGGCTTTCTTGGCTTTTTCGACGGCGGCGAAGAGCCGGGCATTAGCCGCGAGATCCGGCCCGCCGAGTTTGGCTGCGACCGTGATTTCCTTGGTCATTTTGCCGGCAACCTTGCTTTTCTTCTCGTTAACGATCGCGCGTTTCGCGTGCAGCCATTGGCGTCCCATATAACGGAGAAGTTTGTCGAGTCCGATGGGCGCAGGCAATCCGGAAGCGCGGCTGAGATTCGTGATGGACAAGCACGCGGCGAGGCAGACCATGACCCCTCATGAAGAATCTTCCGCATCTGTTTGCGCAGAACAAGGCTTGGGCCGACCGCATCACGGAAGCGGATCCGGGTTTTTTTGCCAAACTGACGGGGCAGCAGATGCCGGAGTATCTCTGGATTGGATGTTCGGACAGCCGAGTGCCCGCCAATGAAATCATCGGCCTGATGCCGGGTGAAGTGTTTGTGCATCGCAACATCGCCAATGTGGTGGTGCACGCCGATCTGAACGCGTTGTCGGTCATCCAATACGCGGTGGATGTGTTGAAGGTGAAGCACATCATGGTCGTGGGGCACTACGGCTGCGGTGGCGTGATTGCGGCGCTGCGCTGCACCCGCGTGGGGCTGGCGGATAATTGGCTGCGCCACGTGCAGGACGTGAAGGGCAAGCACTTGAACTGCCTGTGTAATCTGCCGACTGAGGCGGAGCGGGTCTCGCGTCTGTGCGAGCTCAACGTGATCGAACAAGCGCTCAATGTTTGCGCGACCACCAGCGTGCAGGATGCCTGGGCACGCGGGCAGGAGCTCACAGTGCACAGTTGGGTGTATGGTCTAAAGGACGGATTGCTGCGCGACTTGAAAATGACCGTTTCGCACCCGGAGGACGTGGAGCCGGCCTATGCGGAGGCGGTCACCGGGTTGGGGCGGTCAGAAGAGGTGCACTAAAAACCCGCGGTGCAAGCACCGCGGGTGGGTGGGGCGCAGCGCGGCGTTTAGGCGCGGCCCATGTAGGAACCGTCGATCGTGCTGACCTTGATGGTCTCGCCTTCTTTGATGAAGAGAGGGACGGAGACGACGAGGCCGGTTTCGAGCGTGGCGGGCTTTTGCACATTGCTCGCGGTGTCGCCCTTGATGCCGTCGGCGCTCTCGGTGACCTTGAGGACCACGGAGGAGGGCCGATCCACGTTGATCGCGGCACCTTCGACGAAGAGCACGTCCACCTTGCCGTTGGGGGCGAGGTAGTTCTTGAGATCGCCGAT
>JADLBI010000119.1 GCA_020847775.1 Opitutaceae bacterium | reverse complement strand
GTTTGGGCCGCGTTGGTGCTTTGCCCCAACGCGGCTACGCGCAGAGCGGTTGGAATTCGGCATGGCGCGCGATGAAGCGTGCGACGTAAGAGCATTGCGGCACGACGCGGCGGTTGGCGTCGCGCGCGTCCGCCAAGGCGCGGCGCACGAGGATTTCGGCCAGCCCGCGGCCGCGTAGTTCGGGTGGCACAAAGGTGTGCGTGAAGGTCATGACCGCGCCCTCGAGTTCATATTCGAGGAAGGCGGTGCCGCCATCCGCCTCGACTGTGTAGCGCCGTGGGGCGGCGTGGTGCTGCACGGCGGGTTCGCTCATGCGTCGAGCACGTTGTCGGGCAGTTGCGGCGGCAGGATCTTGGGCTGCTTGAACCTGGTCGCGATGGTCACGTAGCGGCCGGACTTCGAGGCTTTTTCAAACGCGGCCATGATTTCCACGACGTGCGTGGCGAGTTCGCCGTTGCAGCGGAAGTTGCGCCTACGGCGCAGAATCGAATAGGCCATGTCGGCCACGCCGGTGCCGCGCAGGCGGGCTTCGGAATGGGTGAGAGGCGCGTCGGCGAAGGCGTTCTCACCGGCGCGCCTGATCTGCACGGGGCCCGTGAAGGTGTTGGGGTCGGGCACGAGCATGGTGCCTTCGCTGCCAAAAAGCTCGATGCGGGGCATGGGCGCGCCGGGCCAGACATCGAAACTCATGATGAGGGTGGCGATGACGCCATTGGCGAATTCCAAGGTGCCGGCATAATGCGTCGGCACCGCGACTTTGATTTTTTGGCCGGCGAGCGGCTGACTCGTGATGGTGCGGGTGGGAAAGGAAGTTTTGGCGCTGCCGCTGACGCGCCGCACCGGACCGAGCAGATTGACGAGCGCGGTGAGGTAATAAGGCCCCATGTCGAACATCGGGCCTCCGCCTGTCTGATAATAAAACTCCGGCGCGGGGTGCCAAGATTCGTGGCCGTGGCCCATGCAATAGGCGGTCGCCGCGACGGGTTGGCCGATGGCACCGTCCTCGAGCAATTGGCGCGCGGTCTGGATGCCGCCGCCGAGAAAGGTGTCGGGCGCGCCGCCGACGAGGAGTTTCTTGCGTTTGGCGAGCGCGAGCACGCGCTTGGCTTCAGCGAGATTGAGCGCGAAGGGTTTTTCGACGTAGGCGTGTTTGCCGGCGCGCAAAATGCGCTCATTGATGGAGGCGTGTGCGCGCGGGATGGTGAGGTTGATGACGATCTCGATTTCCGGATCGGCGAGCAGTTCGTCCACGGTGAGCGCCCGCACGCCGTGGGAAGCGGCTTTGGCCTGCGCGCGTGAGAACTCGAGATCGGCGCAGGCGACGAGGTCGAGGATATTGTAGCGTTTGCAGCCGACGAAGTAGGCTTGGCTGATGTTGCCGCAACCGATGAGGCCGACTTTAACTTGGTGAGGCATGGGGGTGGGATTGGTTGGCCGGTGCGCCGTGCTGGCGATCAAACTCACGGAACCGGTGTGGCCGTCAAGCGCGGGGTCATGCTGGCGCGAGGCGGCGTTTGCTTCTCCGGCGGAACGAGACATGTTGGCGGCGCATGGCTGAAGGTATGGCTCAATCTTTTTTGGCGACGACCGCATTCACCGTCCCGGTCATCGCAATCTTTTGGTTTGCGATGATGGCGGCGAGGGCCGGGGTGGCCTTGTATCTGGGGGCGAGGTTGCGCGATCGCACCTATGGCTTTCTAGGCGGTTATGTGGGGGCGATCAGTGTGATGAGTTTGATCACCCACGTCTTGGGGGCGCGGCTGCAGGAGCGTCTGGGCGACGGATTTATCTACCTGAATAACCTGATGCATTTGCCTTACGCGTTATTCTACCTCGGGTTTGTGGCGGGCTATTTCGGCGGTCGCGCGCGCTCGCCGGGTTGGATGAGATTTCAACGGGTCCTGATGTCGTCCTACGCAATCGCACTGGCTTGGCTGGCGTTTGACGCGGTGACGGGGGCTAATGGCAGTGCCTGGGCCATACTGGGCTGCAATTTGATCAATCTCGTTTCCTCGATGGTGCTGGCCGCAGGGGCGGCGCGCGACCACCGGCCGGGCGCGCGCGAATTTCTCCTTGCGAGTGTGCCGTTGCTGCTCAGCGGCCTGGTGCTCATCGCGCAATTTTTGGACGGCACGGCGGATGCCGGCGGTCCGACGTTGCTGGCGTTTCGCACGGGATTTCTCCTGCACGTGATGATTTTGTTGATCGCGCTGAGCGTGCGCGACCGGGAACAGCGCGCGCGACTGGGTTGAGGCCCGCCGCGCGACTGGAGTGTCACTTGCCGAAGAGTTTCTTGATGCCTTCGCCGGCGCTCTTGACGGCATTGCCGGCGGCGTCCGCGGCACCAGCGCCGACCGTCGAGCCCGCCTTGAGCACCGCCTGGCCAGTTGCGGAGACTATACCGCCGAGCACATTTTTCATGACTTCGCCGGCGAGTTGGTCGGGCGTGATACCGCCCTTATCCACGCCGAGATTGTCCATTGAGAGGGGCGGCAGTGGGACGGGTAGGGCCGCAGGACCTACGCCGAGCCGAGCTATGCCGTTGGTGAGACGGAATTTCTTGACGACAAATTTGATGGGTTTGCCGCTTTCGGTGGCCGGCTGGTCGCCGCCCTTGCCGGAGAATTTCTCGATGTTTTTCAACAGCTCCTTGATGTTGCTGGTGATAAGCTTGGTCTCGTAGAGGAATTCCGGACGGTCGATCACGATCTCCTCGATCTCGATATAATCGCCGAAGATGGAGAATGGCTTCACCTGCACATGGATGTGACCGAGCGAGAAGGCGGGATTGTCGCTAAACCCTTCGGGATTGCCGACGGTCAGGCCCGTGAGCGAGCCCGAGCCGGTGAACGGCGAGATGGTCGCTCCTTGCAGCTCGACCTTGGTCTGCGTGAGCTTGGGCGCGAAAGAATTGACGCCGGCCCGCACGACCGAACCGAGGAAGAACGTCAGGCCGATATATATCGCGAGGAGGACCACCACGGCGATGCCGAGGAAAATGAGAGGCTTCTTTTTCATAGGTTGCGCGCAGCCTTGAATCGCGCCGCGCGCGCGGCAAGCCCCGCGTGCAATCGATTTTCGCTTGTCATGGCGCGCGTGCGCCAGAGCGTTGGCGCCACGTAATCCCCATGGCCGCATATACCGAAGCCAGCATCAAAACCCTTTCCTCCCTTGAACACATCCGCCTGCGTCCCGGCATGTATATTGGACGCCTCGGCAACGGCGCGCACGCCGAGGACGGCATCTACGTCCTACTCAAGGAGACCATCGACAACTGCATCGACGAATTCACCATGGGCCACGGCAAACGCGTGGAGATCGAGGTGCAGGAGCGCGTTGTCCGCATCCGCGACTACGGCCGCGGCATCCCACTCGGCAAGCTCGCGGATTGCGTCTCCATCATCAACACCGGCGCGAAATACGACAGCGAGACGTTTCAAAAATCCGTCGGCCTCAACGGCGTCGGCCAAAAAGCGGTCAACGCGCTTTCGGCCGAATACACCGCGCAATCCGTTCGCGACGGCCAGACCAAGGTCGTGGAATACACCCAAGGCAAACTTGCGCGGGATCACAAAATTACCAAGAGCGACGAGAAGAACGGCACCATCATCTGCTTCGTGCCCGACGAGACGCTCTTCGGCAAGGACTGGCGCTTCCGCACCGAGTTTATCGAGGACATGCTGTGGAACTACGCGTTTCTCAATCGCGGCCTCACCCTCACGCTCAACGGCCGGGCCTTCCGCTCCGCGAACGGACTCAAGGATCTGCTCGAAAAAAATCTCACCGGCGAGACGCTCTACCCGATAATCCACCTTGAGGGTGAGGACATCGAGATCGCGATGACGCATGGCGGCCACTACGGCGAGGACTACTTCTCCTTCGTCAACGGCCAGCACACCACGATGGGCGGCACGCACCAGCTCGCGTTTCGCGAGGCCGTGGTGAATACCCTGCGCAATTTCTACAAAAAGGAATTCGACGCGGCCGACGTGCGCCAATCCATCGTCGCGGCCATTTCGGTGCGGGTGCAGGAACCGGTCTTCGAATCGCAGACCAAGACCAAGCTCGGCTCCACCGAGGTCGGCCCCGGCGGGCCGAGCATCAAGGAGTTCATCGGCACCTTCGTGCAGCAGAGCTTGGATGTTTACCTGCACAAAAACAAGGAGACCGCCGACATCCTGCTCGCGAAAATCCAGGAGAGCGAGCGCGAGCGCAAGGATCTGGCCGGCATCCGCAAGCTCGCCAAGGACCGCGCGAAGAAAGCCTCGCTGCACAACCGCAAGCTCCGTGATTGCCGCCAGCACCTCGGCGAGCGCGGGGACCGCGCGGAGGAGAGCACGCTTTTCATCGTCGAGGGAGACTCCGCCGCCGGCTCGCTCACCTCGTGCCGCGACGTGCAGACGCAGGCCGTCTTCGCGCTCAAGGGCAAGCCGCTCAACACCTACGGACTCTCGAAGAAAGTCATCTACGAGAACGAGGAGTTTCACCTGCTCCAGTCCGCGCTCAACATCGAGGACGGGCTGGACGAGCTGCGCTACAACCGCGTCGTCATCGCGACCGACGCCGACGTGGACGGCATGCACATCCGCCTGCTCCTGCTCTCATTCTTCCTGCAATTCTTCCCCGATCTCATCGCGCGCGGCCACCTGAGCATTCTGGAGACCCCGCTCTTCCGCGTGCGCAACAAGAAGCGCACGATTTATTGTTACGACGAGGTCGAGAAACAGGCCGCGATCAAGGAGCTCGGCGCGAGCCACGAGATCACGCGCTTCAAGGGCCTTGGCGAAATCTCGGCCAACGAGTTCAAGGACTTCATCGGCGAGGCCATCCGCCTCGAGCCGGTGTCGCTCGCGCATCTGCACAACACCGACGAACTGCTCTCCTTCTACATGGGCAAGAACACGCAGGATCGCCAGGAGTTCATCATCGAAAACCTCCGCATCGAAAAAGACCTGATCGAAGTCTGATTTTTTAACCACGGATCACACGGATGGCCACGGAATAAGGCACTGGAACTATAGTTATTATTCCTGTCTGAAATTCGCGATCATCTGCGCAATCCGCGGAAACCCCACTTTCCTCCTGTAAATGGCCAAGAAGAAATCTTCCAAGAAACCCGCTGATCAAGCCGAGCTCACTTTCGACTCCGCGCCG
>JADLBI010000118.1 GCA_020847775.1 Opitutaceae bacterium | reverse complement strand
CTGGCCAACTGCACATCACCGAATCGCTGCCGGTGAGCAAGGTGGATGCCTACCGCCGCGATCATCCCGACGTGCTGCGCATCTCCCCGTTTCTCGACACTTATTTTTATCGACTCAACGTCACTCGGCCAGCCCTCAACGATCTCAAAGTCCGGCAGGCGCTCTCGCTCGCGATCGACCGTCTAGCCATCGTCGGGACCATCACGCGCGGCGGCCAGCTGCCGGCCGTAAGCTTCACCCCACCCGGCACCGCCAGTTACGAGCCGCCCGACCTCGTGCGTCACGACCCTGCCGCCGCCCGCCTGCTGCTCGCCGCTGCCGGTTATCCCGATGGACGCGGCCTGCCGTCGTTTGAATTACTAATCAACAGCTCCGGCAACCACCGCGCCATCGCCGAAGCCGTGCAGGCGATGTGGCGCCGCGAACTCGGTCTCACGGTGACCATTGTCAACATGGAGCAAAAGTCGCTATTCGCCGCGCGACGCGCGCTCGATTTTCAAATTTTGCGCTCGGAATGGGCCGGCGACTACCTCGACCCGGCGACTTTTCTCAACGTGTTCACCGGCGATTCCGGCAACAACCATACCGGCTGGAGCAATCAGGCATACGACAGCATCCTCTACCAAGCCGCGCGCACCCCAGACCAGTCCGCGCGCTACACGCTTTTCCGTCGCGCCGAGGAAATCCTCCTGCGCGATGCGCCGATCATCCCCATTTATTACTACACCACCGTGCGCCTCGTCCATCCGGCCGTGCGCGGCTGGAACCCCACCCCGCTCGACCATCACCCCTACAAGCATGTCTGGCTGGAAAATTAAACTCTGCTGCCTCTGTGCTTGGGCGATCTGGGGGCTACTCGCCATCGGTTGCGCCAAACCTCAGGCGCCGCCCAACAGTGCCATCCTCCGCCTCAGTCAGCGCAACGAACCCGGCACACTCGATCCGGCTACCGCCAATCTCCCGGACGAGCTATTCATCATTCGCGCCCTCAGCGAAGGTCTCGTCACGCCGAATCCCGCTGGCGGCGAACCTCTGCCCGCCGCGGCGGAAAGTTGGGCGGTCTCCGGCGACGGATTGACGTGGACGTTTCACCTGCGCAGCGGTGCCACGTGGACGAATGGCGATCCGGTTACAGCGAGCGATTTCGTCGCATCATTTCAACGTGTGCTCACGCCCGAAACCGCCGCACCCAAGGCTTCGCTACTGTTCATGGTGCGCGGGGCCGAGGCGTTTTATCGCGGCGAATTGAAATCGTTTTCTGCCGTGGGGTTCGCTGCGACGGACACGCGCACATTGCGTATCTCGCTAGTCCGACCGATGCCGCAGTTTCTCGCCTACGTCGCCAGCGGACCTTGGATTCCGGTCAATCCCCGCGTCGTCGCGCGTTACGGCCGCGTTTGGACGCGCCCCGGCAACTTCGTCGGCAACGGTCCGTTCACCCTCCGCGAATGGCAGCCCAACCAGCGCATCGTCGTAACGCGCCGCGCGGAATATTGGGCCGCGGACCGCATTCATCTCGGCGCCATTCACTTTCTCGCCTTCGACAACGGCGACGCTGAAGAACGCGCCTTCCGCGCCGGGCAGGTCGATGTCACGATGGCAGTGCCCACCACCAAAATCGCCGGCTATGCCGCGCAGCACCCCAGCCCGCTGCGCCAGATCCCGCTGCACGAGACCCGTTTCCTCACGTTCAACACGCAACGCGCCCCGCTAAACGACCTACGTGTGCGTCGCGCGCTCAGCCTCGCGCTCGACCGCAATGCGCTCGCTGCCCAAGTCAAACAAGGTGGACAACTTCCGGCTTATCAATTCACGCCGAGCGGATTTGGGGGCTTCCTACCCACGCTCACATTAGCCGAAAACGCCGACGAGGCGCGCGCTTTGCTGGCTGAAGCTGGTTTTCCCGACGGCAAGAATTTCCCCGATTTAAAACTCACCGGCTGGTCCGAAACACCGATACTCGAGGCTGTGCAAGCCATGTGGAAACGCCAACTCGGCATCAATGTGCGCATCGGTGTGCGCGACGCCAAGGTGCATCTGGCGACCCTACAATCCGGTGACTACGACATCGGCTTCATGACGGCGATCCCCGACGTGGACGACCCCGCCAACCTACTCGCTGATCTGCGTTCGACCTCCCCTGCCAATTACGCGCATTGGCGTAATCCCGCCTACGATGCGTTGCTCGACTCGGCCGCCGCGGCCACGACCACGGCCGCAGGGTTGAGCTTGCTCGCGCAGGCCGACGCGCTGCTCACCGAGCAATGCCCCGTCGCCCCGCTGTATTTCTACACCAAGAATATTTTGGTTAGCCCACGTGTGAATAACTGGCGCGAAGACGCCCTCTGGACTCGCTTCTACAAAGCCGTGTCACTCACCGAATGAGTAGGCAGCCAGCGGCGTAGGCAATGTTGCAAGTCATCCAATCGGACCGGTTTGGCCAGAAAATCATCCATGCCCGCAGCGAGGCACGCTTCACGATCAGCCGACATAGCATTGGCCGTGATCGCGATGATGGGCAGACGCCTGCCTTGTAACTGTCGGCGCAATTCCCGCGTGGCGTCATATCCGTCCATGGACGGCATATGACAATCCATCAAAATGGCCGCCCATGGCTCGTCCAGCCCGCGCCGCACTGCTTCAGTGCCGGTGCTCACCAGTTCATGATCAAGCCCCAATCTGGTCAGCATCATATCAATTACGCGCAGTTGTGTCCGTCAAGTTCAGCAAAAGCGGTGTCGTGGTAAGGGTGGGTTGGTGAGTTAAAAGATAAT
>JADLBI010000117.1 GCA_020847775.1 Opitutaceae bacterium | reverse complement strand
GCATTGCCCGAACCGGTGTAGCTCAATGGGTCGTCGAGTAAGCCCTCGGCAGAGACATCGAGGTCCATGACCACATTGGCGTTCGGGGCGACAGAGGTGGTGGTGGCGGTGGCGGCGGTGCCGCGCTTTTTCGCGAAGTATGCGGTCAGGACGCCGGTGGCCTGATGCAGTTTGCCCTGTTTCAACCCCAGATCGAAGCCAAGCATACGGGCTTGCGCCGGTCCTTGAATGCGAATGCGGCCAGACACTGTGCCGAGGGCGAAACCCGCGCTCACCGGCTCGATGAGAATATCGCCGTTGTGATCGGTCGCGGAAAAATTCAACCCCTGCAACGGGAAGCCTTGGAAAGTGAATTCCCCCTGCGTCTGCCCGTGCAGCTCGATATGCCGATCTGGTTGCGCCGCGCCGACTCCACCGACATAGCCCATTGCGGACAAAGTGAGCGGGGTGGAAAAATGGAAAGGGGCGACCACCTCCGCCACCTCGGGACCGACGAGCCGCGCCACGGCGTCCAATGGCAGTGTCGAGTTGAAATCGAAATCCATGCGGCGGAGTTCATGCGTGACGGGATCGTGCCGACGCACGAACCAGCCCTCGGCCAATCCCGCGCCTTGGCGCACGCTCACCTGCTGGGCGTCGTAAAAATACGGCCGCAAGTAAATCAGCGTGGTCACGTGGTCCAGGGGCGCGCCGTTGATCACGGGGTTTGCCGCTTCGGCAAAGACAAAGACGCTGGTCCGGTCCCCGTGGCCCCAGCGACCTTGGACATCCACCGAGGCGTCGGGCGCGGCCGCGGTAAAATCCAGGTTGTCCCAAAAATTTGGCCACCAGTCGTGAAACCAACCGCGGATGTCCAGTGGGCGCAGTTGGCCCGTGAGCAGAAAGCGGAAATCATGGGTGGCGAAATCGTGGGTGTAGCTGCCGGTGGCGAAATTCGTGCCGATGGCGGCGCTGGCCGCGGTGCCGAAAAATTTGCCATCGGCCACGCGCACATGCCCGCCGATCCGGTCAAACGTCACGTGGTAGGCGTGCACTTGGCGTGCCGCCACCGTGCCGTCGAGCACCGGTGCGGTCCACGCTGGGCCGGTCTCCAGCGCGAGGTCGAATTCCGGTGCGAGGCCAAAGTCGATGAAAGGCCGCAAATCGCGGCCGACGCGGCGGCTGATTATGTTCATCAACGCCGGGTCGAAGCGCCCGGCCACGCGCAGGCTCGCGCGCTCCGTGATGGGGTTGATGGTGCCGTGCAGGTGGATCGGCTCGGCTTCAACCCGGGCGATGGCGTTGATATTGGTCTCGGGCCAGCGATCAAACCGCAGTTCGCCGGAGAGCGTGCTGGTCGTCACGCCCTGTGCGGTCAGGCGGTCGATTTCCAATTCGGCGCGGCGCGCGATGAATGCCATTTTATCCCAGTCAAGGCGGGCGCGCACCGTGGCCCGCACCGCGCCGGCGCGGATATCCTTGGGCAAGGCCAGACCCTCGGCCACGGCGGTGATGCGAGCGATGAATGGTTTGCGCTGCCACAATGGCATGCGGGTTCCCGCCCGAAACGGGCCGATGGAAAAAGCCGGGTTTCCTGCGAACACGTAACCGCGGCCGTCCAAGTTTAGGGTGACGATGGCGCCGAGTTTGGACGAGGGCGCAAACCCAAGTTCGACCCGGCCTTCGCGCAATCCGGCTAGGTGTTTGCGGGTGAGGGCGAGTCGCCTGCAAATGTCCGCGTAATGGCTGGTGAGATATCGCATCAGCGGGGGCGTGTCGCCCGTGGCCCGGGGCAGGCCGCCTAGGTCGATTGCGCCGCTGGCGCTGACGGCCACGCCAAAGAAATCGGCGGTGAGTTGCGGTAGTTCGAGAGTATTCCCCTTGGGCACGATCATCACGTCGCCGCGGCTGAGCAGGGTCTCGCTCGCGCCGCTTTCCGAGAGCATGGCGGGGATGCGCAAATCGACTCCGCTGGCGCGGATTAGGCTGGGTTCAAACCGCCCGTCGAACAGGGCCCACGGGTCAAGTTGTAAACTGACCGCGCGGGCGGTGGCGATGGGTTCGCCGAAGGTCGGCGCGATCAGCTGCAGGTCTTCCACCAACACCTGTCCGGTGGGATCAAAAGTCGCGTGGCCAAAGCTGATGTTCAGCCCGGCGGACTCCAGGCGCTGTTCCAGCGAGCGCAGGAGAAAATTCGGCACCGGTAATTCTCGGCCGACCATAATGAAGAGCTGAAACGCCAGCAGCAGTGAAAGCACCAGCCAGAGCGTCCAACACCCCAGCTCGCCCACGCCGCGCAGGCAGAGAAGGCCGCCACGGCGGCAATGCTGCCACCATGTGCTCATGGCGTGCGCCTCGCGGGCGAGCCTGTGGTGCGGCGGATCATGGGATTATTGAGGCTTACCCGAAGATGCGACACATGGTGAGGTAGGGACGGACCGCCGGTATGTCCGGTTCATGTCTCGGCGGGCCCAGCGGCCCCGCCCTGTCTTGATGCCAATCATCAAGCCTCTGCTTTGTGTGATCATCACTTGTTACCGTGAGGGGGGCGGCGTGGCGGTGGCTTTAGCTTCGTCGGCCGGCAGGCCGGGGTCTTTGTCGCCGTAGGACAGCTGCCAGAACGCGTCGAGAAACGCCTGCGGCACGGTGAAAACCACCGCGAGCTCTTTTGATCCGGCGAGTTGTTGGTCGCCACCGGTGCGATCCGTCAGCCACAGGCTCAATTGTTCGGTTTGCTCGCCGTTGCCCGCCGGCAACAGGACGGTGGCGTCCACACGCCAGCGCCAGTGGCGGTCCGCGCCGCCGACATAAACCGAATCGGGGAAACCCTCCTGCACGAAGCTTTGCGCCTCGATACGGCGCAAGCCGGCCAGCACAGCATTGACCGCCGGTGAGGGCTGGTCGAGCGGGCCCTGCCAGACGACATTGCCGGCGCGCAAATCGGTGATGGTCAGGGCGCTGATTTTCGCGGTTTCGGGCAACTCGCGCAGCACGCGTTGACGATAGACGAGTGGGTCCGGCGCGGTTTGCGCGACAATGGTCTCGGCCACAAGGAAAACGGAACGCGCGTTTTCCAAACGGGCGTAGGCGTGGCCGTCGCGTGTGGTCGGCAAACCGATTTGGAGCTTTGTGCCGACGGCATCGGCCCCGGCGCCGAAACGCAGCGTGATCTCGCGTTCGGGGCGGTTGAATCCCCAAGACTCGAGATCGGCGTCGCTCGGCGCGTCGCTCACGAAGCGCTGCGCGGTGAGGCCGCGCAGGTGTTCGACGAGGGTCTGCACGGCCCGCGGTTCGGCGGGGTTGGTCTGCGGGCCTTGATCGCCATTGCGGCGGACGGTCTGCCAGCCTGCGCCGGTGGTGCCGGTTTCGATTTGTTGCAAGGTCAACTCGGGCTGGTTGGGTGCGGCGAGGGTGACGGAGGAAAGCACGCCGGAGTCGAAATCGAGGATGCGAGTTTCACGGAGGGTTTCTTGGGCGTTGCGCAGGGTGTCGATCAACGCGGCGGGCAGGCTGACGGTGAAGGCGGTGGCCTTGCCCTCGAGCGTGGCGTTGAACTCGGGGTCGGGCCTGGTGGCGGGCGCGCTGTCGCCACCCGCGGCGGCGGGCGCGATTTCGGAGCCGAGAATCAGAGTCTCGCGGCGGTTGTTGCCTTCGAGCGTGATGCGCAGGCCGGTGCTATTGGCGGCGGAGTCGGGTGCGGCGTCGGCGGGGGTGAATGCGCACACGCGCAGGGCGTTGAGCGCATTGATGGCCAACTCGACGGCGACTTTGTTGGCGCGGGCGATGACCGGGGCCTCGAAGGCCCAGCGGTTGCCTTCGCGGCGGATGCGCACGCGCAGGTTGGCGGGGTTTTGCAGATTGAGGGAGCGGGCCTCGAAAACGGGGATCGAAAACACGTTGTCGGCGCGCAGTTCGTCGAGCGGTAGATTGAGCGAGCGCGCGAGACTGAGGCCGACGACGTGCACGCGTTTGCCGTCGGGCGAGAGGATGTAGATCCGGTTGCCGACCTTGGTCTCGTCGCCGATTTGCAGCGTGGTGGCGGTGGCGCTCTGGTCGCCGGCCCCGGAGGTGAAGGTGAGCGTGAGGCGCGGCTGGTCCAAACCGTAGTCGGCGAGCGATTGATTGTTCTTTTCCAGATCGGCGACGCTGAAGCTGGTTTCGTGTTCGAGGAATTGCAGCTCGTTGAGAATGCGACTGACCGCGTGGGGATTGGCCGGCCATTCGATAGGGGTGGTGAGCGACCAAGTGTCGCCCTGCCGCGCGAGCGCGACGGGAGTCAAGTTCGGCCCGGTGATGCGCAAGCTGCGGATGTCGGCGGTCTCGGGGCCGAGCACGCGGCGGCGCGCCTCGAGGGTGGCCTGCTCGGTGCGCCAGCCGCGCTCGAACTTAAAGATGAAGAAGAACAGCGCGACGTTGAGGAAGAGAAGGACGAGAGTGACTTTGGTGCGCATGGAGGGCGTGGGCTAGTTGCGGCGGGACCAGTAAACGAAGAGGCCGAGCAGGACGGCGACGCCCGGCAGGACCAGAATCAGACTGTAACGCAGCTTGGCGAGTTCCGCCTGACTGAGGGCGAGCTGGAATCGCTCGATGGGCCGGGCGGGGATGTTGAGTTGGGTGTCGCGATCAACGGTCCAATTGACCGCGTTGAGGAAGAGGTTCTGGTTGCCGGGGCTGGCGATCCGCTGGTTGGCCACGATGTCGTCGGTGCCGATGACGACGAGACGGCCATTGCGCACGCTGAAGGGCAGGTTGTTGCGCACCTGCACGCGTTCCGAAACGGTGACGATGCCGAGGCGGTTGTCGGGCGGCAGGCCGGGCATGCCTTTCAAATCCACACCGCGGTTGTATTCCGGCATGGCGCGCTGGCGGTAGCCGGCCTCGCCCCAAGCCGTGGTCGAGGTGGCCGCCAACACGTTGACTTCCAACCCGCTGCCCGTCGTGCGGCCGGGGTCGGGCCGCACGCTGCGACAGAGGCCGAGGCGCAGCGGGATTTTGTAATCTAGCAGCGTTTGCGTGATGGGGTGGGGTTGGAAATAGCGGATGATGAGGTCGCCGTTGTCGGCGAAGCTGGCGGGGTCCGTGTCGTAGATCACCACGTCGTCCACGAGGACACCCCAATCGTAGAGCAGGTCGTCCAAGCCGTGCGCCACACCGGGGGCGAGCAGGAGAATCAGGCGGCCTTGGCGTTTGTTCAGGTAGTCGCGCAACTGTTCCTGCTCAAACGCGTCGTAGCGGCCCTGCGGGGCGGCGGCGATGACGAGCGCGGCGTCCTGCGGGACGGCGCGCTCGGTGCTGATCTGTAGGTAATCGACCGCGAAGTTGCGCAAACGCAGCTCGTCGTTGAGCGCTGAGAGGCCACGCGCGGGATCGACATCGTCGGGGCGCAGCTCGCCGTGCCCGGTGAGGAAATAGATTTTTTTGCGCGTGGGATTGGAGACGCTGAGGATCGCCGCGGTGATGGCCTGCTCGCCGCGGAAGTCGGTTTTCTCGCGGTCTTTCACGCCGTAGAGTTCGCCGAGGGAAACTTGCTGGCGCTGTTCGCCGCAGATGAGCAGCACGATGTTGGGCTGGTCGATGCCGAGCTGGTCGGCTTCGCGGCGCTGCCGGTAAACATCGAGAAACTCGACGTTGACGCGGCCGTTGCCGCTGGCCTCGGTGGCGTTGCTGTATTCGCGCAGCAGGCCGCGCAGATCGCGGTAGGCCTGGGCGACGGCGTCATTGTCGTCGTTCTCGGTCAGGGTGACGACGATGCGCACCGGTCGCTGGAGGGTTTGCAGATACGACCGGGTTTCCGGCGAGAGCGAATAACGCCGGTGGGCCGTGAGGTCGAAGCGCCAAGCGTGGTTGCGCGCGAGGTAGTTGAGCCCGCCGAACAGCGTGAGAAAGAGCAGGGCCTGCAGCACGAGGTTGCCGGTGCGGATCAGGCGGGCGGTGCGAAAGCTGTCGGGCGAGAGCATGGTCAGTTGTGCAGCAGGCGGGCCTCAACGCCGAGGATGCTGAAGATCAACGCCACCACCGTGCCGCTGAGATAGAAGAGCAGCTGGCGCGTGTCCACCACGCCGCGGGTGAAGTCCTCGCGGTGCGCCACGACCTGCGCGTAGCCGACGATCTCGCGGACGGGGTGCAGCACCTCGCGGTCAAGCCAGGCGGCGTCATGCAAAAACCCGAGGCCGAAGATCAAAGCGAACAGCATGGTGAACGCGAGGATGCCGGCGACGGCCTGGTTGCGTGATAGCGAGCTGGCGAAGACCCCGATCGCGATGAACAGCAGGCCCGAGACCGCGACAAACAGGTAGCCGCCGATGAGCGGCCCGGGGTCGAGGAAACGCATGTCGCCCGCGAACCGGTGCAAAATGTAGAAAAATCCCCCGGTCGAGGCCCACAGCGCGGCATACAACAGATAGGAGGCGAAATACTTGCCGAGCACGACCTCGGTGGTCGTCACCGGCGTGGTGAGCAAGGTTTCGATCGTGCCGAGGCGGCGTTCCTCCGCGAGGCACTTCATTGTGAGCAGCGGCACCATGAAGAGCACGGGGAACCAGAAAATCTGAAAGAACACCTCCGCCGGCGAGACTTCTTGCGCGGCCTTGCTGTAGTCCTGCAAAATGCCCGTGAAGAAAAACCCCATGACGGCCAGAAACAGCGTCGCCGCGATGTAGGTGCTGGGGTTGACGAGCAACATGCGGACCTCGTGGCTGAGAATGGTGATGAAATGGCGCATGGCTCAGCGGGCTTCCGGAGTTATAACCACTAATGGACACGAATGGACACGCATGAATGGTGGACGATTGCCCACGGCAAAGTTGGTCCGCATCCGAAAACCAAATCTGTGATTATCTGTGTTCATCTGTGGCTCATTTCCGCGCGTGTTATCATTTTCGTTTCAACTCCTCGGCGGTCACATCCCAGCTGCGGCGGGTGGCGGCGAGAAAAACGTCTTCCAGGGTCGGATGCGCCCGGCTGAGTGAGCGCACGCGGAGGCCCGCGGCGCCCAGGGCATGCAGCAGCTGCTCGCCCAGATCGTCCTCGCGCGCGGTGGCCAAGCGCAGTTGGCGGAAGCCAGCCTCGTCGGGCTCGCCGGTTTCCTTGATCAGCAGGCTGGATTCGGTGGCGGCCAACACTTCACCGAGACGACCGGGATCGCCCGCGACCTCGAGCTCGTAGAGCGAGTGGCCGAGGATGGCGCGGCGCAATTCCGGCGGCGTGCCTTGGGCGACGATGCGGCCTTGGTTGATGATGAGCACGCGGTCGCAGGTCATCTCGATCTCGGGCAAAATGTGCGAAGAGATGATCACGGTCATGCGGCCGCGCAGGCTGGCGATGAGGTCGCGCACGATGAGGATCTGGTGCGGATCGAGGCCGATGGTCGGCTCATCCATGATGATCACCGGGGGCTCGGCGAGAATAGCCTCGGCGATGCCCACGCGCTGGCGAAACCCTTTGGAAAGCTTGCCGATGATCTTGTGGCGGACGCGCTTCAGGTCGCACAGCTCCAGCACTTCGTCGATGCGCGGGCCGAGCTTGGCGCGGGAGATCTCCTTCAGGCGGCCGCGAAAATAGAGGTATTCCGAGACGCGCATGTCCTCCGGCAGCGGGTTGTTTTCCGGCATGTAGCCGATGAGCCGCTTGACCGCGTCGGGCCGCGAGGCGACAGGCTCGCCGCAAATACTCACCTGGCCCGAGGTGGCGGGCAAGTAGCCGGTGAGGATGCGCATCGTGGTGGACTTGCCCGCGCCGTTGGGGCCGAGAAAGCCGAGGATCTCGCCGCGCGCGAGACTGAAGCTGATGCCATTGACCGCCGTCATCCCCGCGTAGGATTTGACGAGGTCGGTGACTTCGATGGCGGGAGTTTCAGTGGGCATGGTGTGGCGGGCGAGATTCTGGGTGGAGCGAGTCGAAGCTCAACCCACTTTCTCCAGCGTAACTTCGCCGGCGCTGAAACGATGCAACTGGCCGTGGCGGTCCCGCAACCGTAGCGAACCGTGTTCATCGATGCCGTCGGCCGTGCCTTCGATGCGCTGCCGGCCGTTGAGCACGGCGATGGTGCGGCCCCGCAGGATGTCGCGCTTGGGCCAGGCTTCGGCGAGCAGCCGGGCATGCGTGCCGTCGAGAAAATGCTGGTAGGCCAAGCGCACGCGCCCGATGAGCGCGGCGGCGAAGTGGTTCAAATCCACCGGATGGCCGATCTCAGCGGCGAGGGAGGTGGCGCGCTTGGCGACGTCGGCCGGCCAGGTGCCGGCGGGCTGGTTGACGTTGAGCCCGAGGCCGAACACGAGGTCGCGCATCTGGTCCGCGTCGATCCGCGCTTCGGTCAACATTCCGCCGGCCTTGCGTCCGTCGAAGACGATGTCGTTGGGCCATTTGATACCAGCCCGCGCGCCGCAGAACGCGCTGATGAGCTCGCACACGCTCACCCCCATCCAAAGCGTGAACATGGGCATGCGCTGTGGGCTGACCTGCGGACGAAACGCGAAACTGGCGTAGAGATTGCCATGATCGTCGCTGTGCCAGGTGCGGCCGAAGCGCCCGCGGCCCTTGGTCTGCTCGCAGGCGAGCACGACAAACGGCGCGGGGCGCCCGTCCGCCAATTGCCGCGCCGCCTCGTCGTTGGTGCTGTCCACCGTGTCGAGCACGGTGAGGGGAAATTCGCGGTGGCGCGCCGTGAGCAACGCCTCGAGGAACGTCGCGTGCAGGTGGCCCGGTTTCCGGGTTAATCGGTAGCCGCGGGATTTCTTGCCCTCGAAATCGAAGCCTTGCGCGCGAAGTTTTTCCATGTGCTGCCAGACCGCCACGCGGCTCACCCCCAGTTTCTTGGCCAAGGCCGCGCCGGAGACATGGCCGGAAGCGGCGCCGGTGAATTCGCGGAGGATGACAAGTTCGGCTTGGGACATGCGCAAG
>JADLBI010000116.1 GCA_020847775.1 Opitutaceae bacterium | reverse complement strand
GCCTAGCAGTTTGGCGGTGAACTCGCGGTCGATCGGCAGCGTGGTTCCGGCGATGGCGCCGGAGCCCAACGGACACCAGTTGGCCTGCGCCGCGACATGCGCAAAACGACTCACGTCGCGGTCGAGCATTTCGAGCCATGCAAAAAGATGGTGGGCCAAAAACACCGGCTGTGCGCGTTGCAGATGCGTGTAACCGGGACTGAGCACATCGGCGTGAGCCGAGGCCACCTCGAGCAGGGCTTGTTGCGCGCCGCGCAGCTTCGCGCCCAACTCGGCGCAGGCGTGCTTAAACCACAGGCGCATGTCAGTCGCGACTTGGTCGTTGCGACTGCGCGCGGTGTGCAGCTTGGCGGCGGCGGGCACACGCTTGGTCAGCGCCTGCTCGATGTTCATGTGCACGTCTTCGAGCTGCGTGTCCCACGAAAACCTGCCCGCGTCGATTTCCCGCAAAATCGTGTCGAGCCCAGCGTGAATCGCGTCGCGTTCCTTGGCGGTGATGAGCCCGGCGTGCGCGAGCATGGCCGAGTGGGCTTTGCTGCCGGCGATGTCGAATGGCGCCAGCCGGTGGTCAAACGAGACCGATTCGCTGAATTTGAGCATCAACTCGGCCGGTCCCGCACTGAAGCGGCCGCCCCACGTGACTTGTTTGCCTTGCTTGGCCATGACGTCACAGCACAGGCGCCCCCCACCCGCCGCGCAATGCGAAATTGCGACGGAACTTCCCGTTTGCGACCCCGTCCCTCGCTGACAAGATGCGCGCCATGCTCTTCCCCGGCCGTTTGATTTTTCTCGGACTACTCGCCGTCGCCAACGCGATGGCCGCGCCACTCGCGACGCCGGAATGGAACCGCGTGGCTATGCCGGCCATGAAAACATCCATCTACGTCGGCAGCGTCACACTCGTCACCAGCGCGTTCAAACGCGAGGGCGACACGTTCACCGCCACGTATGAGGCCAAGGTCATCCCCTGGTTTTTCTGGAGCGAGACCGGACACATCGTGATCCGAGCCTCCGATGCCGACTTGGCGAAGCTGCTCCGCGGCGAACGCATGGCCTTCACCGGCGACGCGGCTAACCACAAGGGCAAGCCCCGCCGGGTCTCGGGTTACGCCGATCCAGAGGCGGGCGGCGCCACGGGCAAAATCAAAGTGCGCATCGCAGTGGACGATGTGGAATTAATTTTCCACGGGCCTTACAAGCTGAGCGTGTTCGACCGTCAGGCCTCGTCGGCCCAGTGAAACACGATCGGCCGGTCGATTTCGGGATGCAAGCTGCGGTGCACCGGGCAGTTTTGCGCGGCGCGTTCGAGGACACCGCCCGCGTCGCGGGAGCGCGGGATCGACAACCACAGCTCGGTGCCAATGCGTGCGATGCGGCGCGGCGCATCGGCGGACATTTCCTTCGTCACCTCCCATTTCACAGCGGGCAATTCAAACCCGAGGCGGCTGCGCGCGACTATGGCCATGGTCGTGACGATGCACGCGCCCAGCGAGGCCGCGGTGAGATCCGTCGGTGAAAACGCCTGGCCGCGACCTTGGTTATCCACCGGCGCATCGGTGGCGATGACTTGGCCTGAGGGGCCGTGGGTCAGTGCGCAATTCAGTTCACCTTGATAAATGCCGGTGCTTTTGACCATGCCGCAGCGTGATTCTCCGCCCCGCGGAGCGCAACGGGCAATTGAGTTTCGGCACAAGGCCCGCCTTCGCCCAAGGCTTCGGCGGGCGATTTTCTTTCCGCCTCGGAAAGAAAATTGGTGGAGCAGAGGGGGATCAAACCCCTGACCTCGTCATTGCGAACGACGCGCTCTATCAACTGAGCTACTGCCCCGAAAGGGAGGTGGGTTCTGGGTCATCCCGCGTCGCGAGTAAACATCATTTTTTGTGTCAATCATGTAACGCCCGGGAAAATTCTCGGTCACAGTTGGAATTGGCCCCGCGTTTGCTTTGGACAAAGAGCTTCATTTCCTGTTTTTCACCCACTTCTCGCCATGAAAAAGACAACCAAGACCACGAAAACTAAGGCGCTCACCCCGGCGAAAAAAGCTGCCACAGCAGCGAAACCAAAAACCAAGGCCGCCCCGGCCGTGAAAAAAAACAAGATCGCCAAGGCCACGCCCGTGACGACGGCACCCGCTACCACCACCATCTCGGCCCTCATTGACGTGGGCTTCGGCAATGCGCTTTACCTACGTGGGGAAGGCCCGGGCCTGAGCTGGGACCAAGGCCTGCCCATGGACTGCGTGGCTGACGCGGAGTGGAGCCTGATCGTCCACGACGCGGCCGCACCGCTGACCTTCAAGTTTCTCTTGAACGACCAGACTTGGTGCACAGGTGCGGATTATACCCTCGCGCCCGGCAAAAACGGTGCGTTCACCCCGGAATTCTAATCCCGGTCCGGGTTCAGTGCGAGCAACCGCGCCTGCAATCTGGCCGACGCGCCCTCGCGGTCGGCCAGTTCCGCCGCTGTCACCAGTTCACAACGCATCCGCACGCGCGAAAACGGCTTCGGCAGATAAAACCGATCCCACGCCTTATTGAGCCGCCAAGCGGATTCAAAGTCCGCGCCAACCAGCAAGAGTGGGGTTTGGGTGCGCCGCGCCACGATCAACGCGCCCGGCTTGAATTCATAGCGCGGCCCGCGCGGACCGTCCGGCGTTATGCCCACATCGCAGCCCGCGCGCAGCACACCCACCAAGGCCGACGCCGCCTCGCGCCCCAGACTGTTGCTGGATCCACGCACCGCGCGCAGCCCAATCAGAGAAAAAAATGCCGTCAGCCAAGCGCCGTCCTGACTCGGGCTAACCAGCGCATACATCGGCTTGGGGTGCCGATAACGACGAAAAATATCTGCCGCGAGGAAAAGCCGGTTGTGCCAAAGGATCATCGCGATGGGCTCGTCGTGCTTCGTGAAATTGCATAAATCCCCCTCGCTCTCTTGGAAACGCAACGACATGCCCCAAAGGCGCACCAGCAAACCCAGCGGCCACAACACCACCCGGCGCCAGCCGGAAATGCCATGCACCTGATCGGAAAGAGTCGCAGTTGAATCCTGTGGTTTCAGCGCCTGTTTTGTGGGTGAAGCCGCCACGCACGCCAAGCGCGAATCTTCGCCCATGATTGACGTCTTACCGTCGGCACGCCACCAAGCCGCCCATGCCACCGCGCTTTCCCGCCTGCCCCACCCTGCCCGTGCCGCGGCTAGACCTCGACTGGCGCGCGCTCCATGTGTTTCGCGCGGCAGAACGCGGTGAAGCCTTCTACGCTGCTTGCCTCGAGTATGGTGCGGCCCTCTGGGCGCGGGAGCTCCCCGCCCGCGCCATGCTCTGCCTAGATCGGGCCCTCGGGGCGGGGCTTGCGGCTGATGCCCACGTGTTGCAACGCTGGCCTCTGCCCTACGCCGCCATGGCTTGGATCATGCGCCACACCCCGGAAGACATTTTCATCGGCAACCCGCGCGTGCATTTTCAACATTATGCCGACCGGCTACGTGCGCCGCGCCGTGAACAACGCCAATGGCGCGCTTGGGCATGTTGGGCACTGGCCCGGGCCGTGCGTCCCGACTGGCCCGCCGACCCGCGTCACATCGTGGTTGAGCCATCTCAGGATCAAATCGCGCGGGAACTCGCTAATCACGGTCATCCCGGCGAAGCCGAGCTTTGGCACAGTGTGTTGACAGAATCTGCGCATTAAATCGCCGCGAACAAATCGTCTAATGGCGCGGTGGGCGGGACTCGAACCCACGACCGACGGTTTAGAAAACCGTTGCTCTATCCAGCTGAGCTACCACCGCAAGGCGGCACATCGGTAGTTTGCGGAAGAATCGCGCACAAGTGGAAAACCGCGCTTGACTTGCCTTGGGTGGGTTCTACGGTCCGCCTCCTTTCCCCATTTTCGGGGTGGTAGCTCAGCTGGTTAGAGCGTCTGCCTGTCACGCAGAAGGCCGCGGGTTCGAGTCCCGTCCATCCCGCCATATAACCCCCGCACACCAACATGTTGCGGGGAATTTTTTGGCCCATGCGTCCCCGTCTGCCTTGGTCACTCCGTCGGGCCGGCATACCGCGCAAAGACCATTTTCCCCCCTGCGGTCGGCAACACGCTGGTGATCTCCGCCATCACGCTTCGGCCGATGTGTTGGCCCGCGTTTTCCACCACGACCATCGACCCGTCCGGCAAATAACCAATGGCCTGGCCATTTTCCTTGCCCGGCTTGGCCAG
>JADLBI010000115.1 GCA_020847775.1 Opitutaceae bacterium | reverse complement strand
GTCATGACTGAGATCCTGATCATCAAACCCTCCTCGCTGGGCGATATCATCCATGCGCTACAGGTGGCCGTTTCACTCAAGGCCCAGTGCAAGGACCTGCGCATTTCGTGGATCGCGCGCGACATCTTCGCTCCGCTGGTGCAGGCCTGCACGGCGGTGGATCAGGTTTTTATTTTCGAGCGCAAGGGTGGCACGAAGGCATTTCTGCACATGATGAAGGCGGTGCGAAAGACGAAATTCGACTACGTGTTCGACATGCAGGGGCTGTTGCGCACGGGGCTGATGGCGTCGCGCGCCCTCACCAAAAAAACTGTGGGACGCACGGATTGCCGCGAGCTTTCGGGGGTGTTTTACGACGAAAAAGTGCCGCTGCCGCCCGGCGGCCGCCGCAGCCATGCGATTGATATATTGCTGCAATTCTGCCCGGTCCTTGGGGCCAAGCCGGAGCTGCGCGGCAAGCTGAAGTTCCGCGCCACCGGTGATTCGACGCCCGGCTTTCCAGATGACGGTGAGGCCGCCGCCACGATTCTGATGTTTCCAGACAGTCGGCGAGCCGAGAAAAAATGGAGCGGGTTTACCTTGCTGACGCAGCTCATTTTGCGCGCCGAGCCCCAACGCCGGGTGATCTGGGCGGGCAATGAGGTCATGTCGGCTCCGGCCAGTCTGGCTTCGGGTCGATTCCTGAATCTCACCGGCAAGACCAATCTTGCCGCTTTGCCCGCGCTCATGCAGGGAAGTGAGTGGGTGATTGCGAATGACAGCGGGCCGCTGCATCTCGCGGCGGCACTGGGGCTGAAGACGGCGGGTATTTTCGGTCCGACGGACCCGCAACTTTACGGACCGTATCCACTCAACGCCCCGACCAACGTCGTGGTGCAGGCCCCGGCGGGGAATTTGAAATTGTTGCAGGCCAAGGAAGTTTATGCGCGGCTGCAGGTGGCGGATCGCCGCCTCAATAAATAACCCGAACTCTTTCCATGCTCGACCCGAAACTATTGCGTGAAACGCCCGACCTAGTGCGCGCGGCGCTGGCCAAAAAACATCTCGAAGCCGATCTAGACGCGGTCCTCGCGCTCGACACCGCGTGGCGTGGCCTCGTGACCGAGGTGGAGCAACTGCGCGCCAAGCAGAAATCCGCCAATGCTGCGATGGCCGCACTGCCGAAGGGCTCGCCGGAGTTTCTCGCCAAGGTGGGAGAGATGAAAAGCGTGGCCGGGGCGGTGAAGGAAAAGGAGGCGCAGCTGAAGGATACCGAGGCGCGCTGGCACGATGCGCTGCTCACGCTGCCCAATTTGCCGCACGCCTCCGTGCCCGAAGGTCGCACACCCGAGGAAAATCAAACCGTGGCCGAACACGGCTTGCCCTTCGCCGGTCCGGCGAACGCCGTGCCACACTGGGAAATCGCGGGCTTTGATCGCCTATTCGATTTTCCGCGTGGCGCCAAAGTCACTGGCGCGGGCTTCCCGTTTTTCATTGGAGATGGCGCACGGCTGGCGCGGGCGCTGCTCAATTTTTTCCTGACGGAGAACGCGAAGGCTGGTTACACCGAGGTGTCGCCGCCGATTTTTGTAAACGCCGCCAGTGCCACCGCCACCGGTCAACTGCCCGACAAGGAGGGGCAGATGTATGTGACGCTCGACCAGCTCTATGCCGTGCCGACGGCGGAGGTGCCGTTGTCGAATTTTTATCGCGACGAGATTTTGGACGAGAGCGCGTTGCCCGTCTGCCGTTGCGCCTACACGCCGTGTTTCCGCCGCGAGGCCGGGAGCTACGGCAAGGATGTCCGCGGCCTCAACCGTGTGCACCAGTTCGACAAGGTCGAGCTGCTCAAGTGGGTGCATCCCAAGACGAGCTACGAGCAGTTGGAAACATTGCGCGGCGACGCCGAATCGTTGCTGCAAAAACTCGGTCTGCCGTATCGCGTGCTGCTCATGTGCGGTGGCGATCTGGGCTTCGCGCAGGCGAAAAAATACGACCTTGAGGTTTGGGCCGCCGGGCAGAAGCGCTGGCTGGAGGTTTCGAGCTGTTCGAATTTCGAGGGGTTCCAAGCCCGTCGCGCGCAAATCCGCTTCCGCTCGAGCGAAACCGGCAAGCCGGAGATCGTGCACACACTCAACGGTTCGGGCCTGGCGGTGCCGCGTGTCTTGGCCGCGCTTTTGGAGAATAATCTGCAGCCCGACGGTCGCGTGAAACTTCCCGCCGCGCTCGTGCCTCACTTCGGTGGCGAATACCTGAGCTTCAATTAAGGCCCGTTCTCCCTGCGCCATGAAACTGTCGGCGGCAACGCTTTATCAACGTGCCGCCGCTTTAGGCGGACTGGTGCCGTTGACACGTTGGCATTCGTCAGTGGTCACTTGGGCGATGCGGCGCAGATCACGCGAACGTTGGGCGGTGGCCCTGTCAGGCGGGGCGGATTCGGTGGCGTTGCTCTTGCTGCTCTGGGCGCATTTTCCAGAGCGACGCGGACAGTTGCTGGTGCTGCATTTTAATCACCGGCTGCGTGGGCGCGCGGCGGATGCGGACGAAAAATTCTGTCGAGAGCTTTGCCTTGGGTTGGGCGTGGAGTTTGAGGCTGCTCGGCGCGCGACATCGGACAAAGTCAGCAATGAGGCCGAGGCGCGGGATTTGCGGTTTGCCTTTATTCAGGCCGCGATGCGCCGACACGGCGCGAAAGCGCTCTGGCTGGGGCACCAGCTAAACGATGTCGCCGAGAGTATGCTCATGCGACTGGCCCGGGGTAGCGGCGCCGGGGGCTTGTCGGCCCCGCGCCCGGTGCAGGTGAGGGCCGCCGGGCGCGTGCACCTGCGCGCGCTGCTCAATGTGCGACGAAGCGAATTGGAGGACGCTTTGCGACAGGCGCGTTTGCGGTGGCGGGAGGATGCCAGCAACGCGACGCGGGATTATTTCCGCAACCGCATTCGGCTGGATGTCTTGCCCGCGTGGACGGCAGCCGCTGGGCGGGATGCGCTGGCGGGCGCG
>JADLBI010000114.1 GCA_020847775.1 Opitutaceae bacterium | reverse complement strand
TCCGGGGAGCAAGGCGGCACAGGCGTACGACCGCTTGGCACAAGAGATAATTCGGCTAAACTAATCCCATGTCGAAGAAATTGTTTGGACTCGGCAAAGGACTCAGCTCACTCATTCCCGATGAAGTCGCCGAAGGGGTGAATCAGAAGCGTGAGAATGTCTTCTACGTCGAAGTCAGCAAAATCCAACCGAACCCGGAACAGCCGCGCACCGATTTCGATCAAGAAGCGCTAGGCGATCTTGCGCGCAGTATTCGCAAGTTCGGTGTGCTCCAGCCGTTGCTGGTGAGCAAGATTGAGGAAGACCTCCCGCGCGGTCGGGCCGTACGATACCAGCTTATTGCCGGCGAACGTCGCTGGCGCGCGTCACAGATGGCGGGGTTGCCGCAAGTGCCGGTCATCATTCGCGACGATCTTGCCCCCGCGGGTGCTTCCCAGCAATCACAGCGTCTCGAGGTAGCCCTTATCGAGAACCTCCAGCGCGAAGACCTCAACGCCATCGAGCAGTCCGAAGCATACGCGCGGTTGGCGAACGAATTTGGATTGAAACAGCAGGAGATTGCGGAGAAGGTCGGCAAGAGCCGCGAGGCGGTTGCCAACATCATGCGCCTCATGAACCTGCCGAAGTATATCAAAGACGCGACGCGGGCCGGGCGCATTTCCGGAACGGCCGCGCGCGCCCTCTTGTCGTTCCAGGACGAGGCGGCTCAACGGCAGGCATACGAACAGCTCACCGCCGGCGGGTTCAGCACGAAAGATGTCGAGTACGCCGCATCGTCGGCAAAGGCCGCGGTCGGCCGTCGAAAGGCGTCACACAGCGCCCGCTTCGAGGATCTGCGCGCGAATCTTGCAGAGCACCTGCAGGCACCGGTGCTGATTCGAACGGCGACCGGTTCCGCGAAGGCGGGCCAGATCGTTATCCGCTTCACGGATCTCGAGCACCTCAACGGTGTCGTCAAAAAAATCATCGACTAAACTGACCACTCTGCCTTCAACAGCCGACGTTGGTCGGCTGTTGTGATATTCGCGCAGGTGTGCGCGTGCACGGTGACGCCGCGGGCGACTGTGAGGTAGCCGGTGATGGGCGTGCCAACCCGCGGTGCACAGCATTTACCGATTTTGTAGTGCAGACCGGGTTCGCCTGCGATGAGGACTGACGCCAAAGTGCCCGTCGGGAGTGTTCCGCGGCTGGAGGTATCCTTCTGGCGGTTGGCGTCCGGCGTCCTGCCGCCGAGCATTCGCGCGATGACGGCCGCGTCGAAGTCGCCCATGCTGATATGGAGGAGAAGGTCGTCGAGCGACTTTGATGACGCAGACTTCAGGAGCACATCAATCTGGCGGCGATTGAGCTTATCGAGCGAGAGCCCCGCTTTGCGTAGCTCGCGGTTCAGGAGAACCCGACCGTCGGCAACTGCCATGCCAGGATCGTTTTTCTTGAGCCATCCCTTGATATGTTTCGCGGCTTGGCTGGTTATCACCATCTGAAGCCAGTCCTTGCTGGGCCGCGCTTCTTTTCCACGGATAATCTCGACGACGTCGCCGGACTGGAGGGGAGCGTTGAGTGGGATGATGCGCCCGTTCGCGAGGGCGCCGGTTGTTCGGTGGCCGAGTTCCGAGTGCACCGCGTACGCGAAGTCAATCGCGTTTGCGCCTTCGGGTAGATCTTTGATGTCGCCCTCGGGTGTAAGTGCAAAGATGCGATTCTTAAAGAAATCGATTTTCAGTTCGGCCATGCCCTGACTGGTCTTGATGTCCCGAAGGAATGACTTGAGCTGGTTAATCCACGTAAGCTCTTTTTGCTTCGCAGAAACTGCACGCTTGCCCGCCTCCGCATAGCTCCAGTGGGCGGCGATACCATTCTCGGCGTGGCTATGCATATCGGGGGTGCGTATCTGAATCTCGGCGATACGCCCCTTCTCACAGAAGACGGTAGTGTGGAGCGAGCGGTATCCATTCGGCTTCGGGAGCGCGATGTAGTCTTTGATGCGGCCTGGCATAGGGCGGTAGTGCGCGTGAATAACCCCGAGCGCTTCATAGCAACTTTTCACATCAGGAACGATGATGCGCAGGGCGACTAAGTCCATGACTTTGTCCGGGTCCATGTCGTATCGCTTGAGCTTCTGGTAGAGAGACCACATGCGCTTGGCTCGCGCGTGAATGTCGAGAACCGGTACGCCGGAGTCCGTTAGGTGCTTCTTCACGATTGGCGCGGTGCGCTCAATGTATCGGAGGCGGTCGGTGTATTTCCCGCGGACTGCCTTCTTGAGCCACGCGTATTCGGTCGGATAGGCCCACGGGAAGGAGATGTCCTCCATGTCGCCTTTCAGCTTTCCCATACCCAAACGGTCGGCGATGGGGGCGTAGAGGTCCATGGTTTGCCGAGCGATGCGAATGCGGGACTCGGGAGCCTTGTACTGGAGGGTTGCAATGTTGTGCCGTCGATCGGCGAGCTTAATGATGATGACGCGAAGGTCTTCGGCCATGGCGAAGAACATTTTCTTTAGCGATTGCGTCTGCAGGTCGGTCGCGGTGCCGCGCGAGCGTGCGCGGCTACTGATGGCTGACAGCTTTGTCACGCCATCAACGAGGAATGCCACCTCGTGCCCGAATTGCTCTTCGATTTCCTTTTTTGTGGCGGCAGTATCTTCGAGGACGTCGTGGAGGAGAGCCGCCGCTGCGGTGCGGGCATCGAAGCCGAGGTCCGCGAGGAAGAGGGCAACCTGAATGGGGTGGGTGATGTAGGGCTCTCCCGAGGCGCGGAGTTGGCCGGCGTGGTTTTTGTCGGCAACCTGAAACGCGCGCTCGATGAGGGCGTGATCCTCGCCGCGATATTTCGAGAGCAGGAGGGGGAGCGCGTCCATTGACGTTAGTGTATTCCTATTTTGTGATTTTTCAACCGGAACCAACAAACGACCCTGCGGTTAGCGCAGGGTCAGGAACGGGTGGTCATCGGGGGTGAGGTCGCGTAAGCGCGGAAGTCGGGCGTCTTTTGCTGAAACAATGGGATTCCTGCAGGGCCATGGGATGGCAAGGCTTGGGTCGTCCCATCGGATGCCGCACTGGTCTTCCGGGCCTGAGTAGACATCGTCGCACAGGTAGCAGAAGAGGGTGCGCTCTGCCATGCTCAAAAAGCCGTGCGCGCAACCTGCGGGGATAAAGAGTGCCTGCCCGTTCTCGGCAGAGAGTGTGAACTCGAGGTAGCGCCCGTACGCCGGTGAGCCGGGGCGGGCATCCACTACCACGTCAACGACGCATCCAGCAAGCACGGTGACGAGCTTGGCCTGGGGGCGGAGTCGCTGAAAGTGGAGTCCGCGCAGGACATCGCGATGGCTTTCCGAGATGTTCATCTGCCGAAAACCTACCGCCGAGAATCCCATGTCTCGGAGGTGGTCTTCGTTGAAGGCCTCGCGGAATGACCCTCGTTCGTCGCGGTGCTGCTGCGGAGTAATAAGAACGACGCCTGGGATGTGCGTTTCGCGGTATCCCACAATGACCTCCTGTGATGAGCTGGCGACGGTATACCATGCCGCCGGGGC
>JADLBI010000113.1 GCA_020847775.1 Opitutaceae bacterium | reverse complement strand
GCCCTGAAAGTTTTCCAACGACTCGCCATGTGCCATGAGCCCATAGGCACCGAATCCTTGCAGCTGTTCGAAGGTGACGCCCGAGACATCCGGACCCGACGGCCGCTGCTGCAACCACGCAAAGGGGCGAAAGCTTTCCGTCGTCTCGAGGCAGGTTCCGTCGGGCTGACGCCGGACGGTGTGCGCCCGGCCGTTGTCATCCACCCAGACGCCGCAAATCGCCCCCTGCATAAAGCGCCGCTCAGAACGGCCGGAGATAAACCATCGCCAGTGCCACCGCCGTAAGCACAACGGTCAGGGTAATCCACAGCGAGGTCTTTTCTCGCCTCCGATAGGCTAGACCGGCAAACGCCGCCAAGCCGAGCCAGCAGACCAGCTTCACGATCGCCCAACCGCCGGCAAACCCATACAGCCCTTGCCACAGCCGGATGCCCGTGAGCAAGAGAAGGAGTCCGGCGATGCCGCTCCAGATCAGGGTCTTCTTGCGCGTTTCGGGGGTGCCGGCACAGGCGTAGAATATCGTGCCGATGGCGACGATGGCGGAGAGCACATGCAAGATGTGCAGGGCGTTGTTTTCGTGCGGATTCATAAAAAATAGAACACCCCGTATGTGCCGTGCGCCCAAAGGCTCTGGTCCTTTTTATGTTAAGGTGGGCGCCTCCCCCGCAGCGTTTGCTGTCCGGTTTACGGCCTCGCAGCTACCGCGGCGGTCTTGGCTCCCGTAATGATGCAAAGGCAAAGAGCTGTTAATGAAAACGCCTCGAACACCACAGGGTGTGCCTCCACGGTAGGTCGCAAAGACTCGCCGTCAATGCAATGCGGTCAAAAGTATGGGGCCATTGATGCAGCCGGGTTCGGCGAACCCGGTCCGGCCTCGGCGAGGCCAGCCACAAAAAGCAAATATTCGAAAACAGACTACCACTCGCCTGGTCACTGTTCCGCCGATGCAGGATTGAGGTGCTGGATGATCAATTCCTGCATCGTCGAGAGAAACAGGTAGCACATGAAGGCCTTGCGGGTTGGCCCAGCCAGCGCGTCAGGCGCCACCTCGCCGCTCTCCATCACATCGTCATCGACTTCGCGCAGGTGCTGTTCGCGCAAACGCAGGCGCACCGCCGCACATGCGCGAATCACCGGTTCGCCGTTTTCCTCATCGAGGCTGATGACGCCCTCCTTGAAAAACTCTTCCCCGAAGAGGGCAAGCAACACCCGCAGGTCCGCATTTTGCGCCGTCAGCAACTCATCCACCCACGCCGTCCGCATCTCCGCGTCGAGGTTTTCCATCGCCAGTGGCGCGGCCAGCGAGCGCCGCAGGCTGTCCGCCATCTCGCGAATGACATCGAGCAGCGGTGCCACCACATCAAGGCTCAACTTGACCTCAATGTGTTTCATCAGGCTCCAAAATCGCGGTGAGATGCCATTGCTGCAAGGTGTGGGCGTAAGCCTCGGCTTGCTCGCGCCAGCCAGCCCACACGATCGAGCGACCTTGCTCGTGCACTTCCAGCATGTGCCGACGCGCCTTGCTCTCATCGAAGCCAAACACCTTGCGAAACACCATGACGACATACGACATGAGGTTCACCGGATCGTTCAATACGACGACTTTCCATGGCCCGTCCAGCTGGAGCGCGGCCTGGGTGTCCACCAGCGGAGATTCCTGAGTCTTGCTCTCAACCACGATCATGCGCTGGCACTCACCCGCTTGATTTCGGTCGCGATCAGGACTGCGGCCTCGGCGAGGGGAATCTTCCGCGCCTCTTTATCGGCGCGCCATTTCAGTTCGACGACACCTTCCTTCAAACCGCGGCCGCCCACGGTCAGGCGCAGCGGAATGCCGATGAGATCGGCATCCTTAAACTTTACGCCCGGGCGTTCGTCGCGATCGTCCACCAATACATCGGCCCCGACTTGCTCCGCGGCCGCCGCCAGATCGCGTGTGACCTTCGCCGCTGCCTCGTCTTTCGGGTCGAGCAAGGTGACAATCACTTGAAACGGCGCGGCATGCCACGGCCAGCGAATGCCGTCGGCATCATGGCTTTGTTCAATGATCGCCTGCATGGTGCGGCTGATGCCGATCCCGTAGCAGCCCATCACCATCGGATGCGTCTGCTTCTGGTCGTCGGTGTAAACCGCGTTGAATTTGTCGGAATACTTTGTGCCGAGCACGAAAACGTGGCCGACCTCGATGCCGCGGCGACTCTTGAGCGGTTCGCCGGAAAGCGGACACGGTTCGCCGGCGCGCACGCGACGGAAATCGCCAAAGCGTGTGATCGCGAGGTCGCGCGTCACGTTCACATTGCGCAGGTGAAAACCGTCCTTGTTCGCGCCGGTCGTGCCGTTGCCGATCAATCGAATCGCATGGTCGGCAAAAATCCCCGCGAGCGCGGCTTCATTTTTGATCGTGCCCTTGACCGCGCCGAGACTGCCGGGCTTCGCGCCCATGATCGGTTCGATCTCCTCCGGCGTGGCCGGACGCACCAGCGTGTAGCCGAGCGAACCGAGTTTGGCCTCTTCCAGTTCGTCGCTGCCGCGCAGGACAATCACAAATGGTTTGCCGTCGCCGATGTAAATCAGCGTCTTGAATTGTTGGTCCGCCGCAACGCCATAGGGCGCTGCCTCCAAGGCAGCGATCGTCACCACGCCCGGCGTGGCAAATTCCTCAATCGCGCCGCTCGGTGCCGCGTCGGCCAACTCTTTCGGCACAATGCCGCTCGTCGCTTTTTCGCGATTGGCGGCATAACCACTCGCTTCGCAATAGATGATGTCATCGTCGCCGACTTCGGCCGGCACCATGAACTCGTGCGAATAATTGCCACCCATGACGCCCGTGTCGGCCTCGACCGCGATGGCCAGCACGCCGAGTCGCTTGAAAAATGCCGCATAGGCACCCTTCATCGCTTCGTAGCTGCGCACCGCGCCTGCTTCGTTCGCGTCAAAGGAATACGCGTCCATCATCACGAACTCTCGCGCGCGCATCAGCCCGTAGCGCGGCCGGATCTCGTTGCGAAACTTCGTCGCGATCTGATAAAAATTCTTCGGTAGGTCGCGATAGCTCGTGATCTCGGTTTTGATCAACGGCGTGATGATTTCCTCGTGGGTCGGGCCAAGCACAAACTCGGGTTCCTTCGCCAAGCGCTTACCATCGCCCGCTGTATCGGCGCGAAACATGATCTCGCGCGAGGCCGACCAACGCGGGCCGTTCTGCCAGTTCTCCGCCGGATGCAAATGCGGCATCCATAGCTCGATCGCGCCGGCGCGGTCCATTTCCTCGCGGCAGATTTGCGTGATTTTTTGCATCACGCGTTGGCCCAGCGGCATGTAGGTGTAGAGCCCGCCACCCAATTTGCGCACCAGGCCGGCGCGCACGAGCAGTTTGTGGGAAGCGATCTCGGCGTCAGCCGGGCTTTCCTTGAGCGTGGGAATATAAAACTGGGACCAGAATTTCATGCAGTCCGTCAACGAAACAGCCGCCCCGGCGCGGAGCAAATTTATTTGCGCGCCGTCCGAGGCGCGCCGTTACTCCGCAGACCTATGAACGGATTGAACAACAAACCCGATACGCCCGAGGGCTGGTCCATGAAGTGGATCGCGCTCGCCCTCATCCCGTTGCTCGTCGGCTACACGTTCGTCACCCTGCACTACCGTAAACCCAACCGCGCCTACGAGCCCTACAACGACCTCAAGACCCGCGGAGAAACGCACAATCTGCTCACCGCCGGGTTTCAGCGTATCGTCCTGAACGTCGAACTTCCGGCTGACCGCGCAAACGATCCCGCGGCCGGGTTGCAACGACTCACATCCACAGCCATCCCGGGCGGCCTGCCCGCCGATCTGAAGGAAAGCCTCTTTGATCAACCCGCCCTGCCCGCCAGCTACACGGCAGCCTATGCCGTCACTACCATGAGCTCGCTGCTCGGCCAGACCCTCGCGTTCGATTGCGACACGGGTGACGTCGAGCATCAACTCGCCGGCGCCTACCTCTACGTGCAAGGCGACAAGATCATCATCGCGCCCGAACTCGAGGCGCTGGCCGGCGACCTCGCGGCGCGGCGCAATCAAACGCACATTCGCGTGGCCATTCCGGGCGGCGCGCTCAAACCCGGCACCTACTCCGTTCTCCTAGCCGGCCGCGATTCATCGTTAAGCTGGACCCTGCAAGTGAATTGACGAACGGCGATTGTTTCGCGACAAACTCCGTCCCTTCAATGACCAACGGCACGAGTCAGACTCCGGCACTTGCCACTACGATCAAACCCACGGACCTCCGCGGGATTCTGCAATACGTGCCCCGATTCCAAGGTCAGATCTTCGTGATCGCCTTCGACGGCTCGATCGTCGCCGACGAAAATTTCAGCAACCTGCTCGTCGATATCGCGGTGCTTCGCAGCCTTGGCATCAAGGTCGTGCTGGTCCACGGCATCGGCAAACAAATCAAGGAACTGGCCGAACTCCGCGACGAGCCCATCTCCGATGTTTACGGCTCGGGTGCGACCGATGCCTCCACCCTCAGCCTCGCCATTCGCGCCTCCTCGCGTGTCTCCCACGTCGTGCTCGAAGGCCTCGCCCAGAACAATCTCAAAGGCGTGATCACCAACTCCGTCCGCGCGCTGCCCGTCGGGATTATCCGTGGCCTGGACCACCAGTTCACCGGCAAAGTGGAGCGCATCGACAAGGAGTTCCTCGGCAGCCTGATCAACGGCGCCGTCGTCCCCGTCGTCTCCCCTCTCGCCTTCGGTCCCGACGGCCGCTCGCTGCGCGTCAACTCCGACTTGCTTGCCGCCGAACTCGCCGAGGCCCTGCACGCCACCAAGGTTATTTATCTCACGCCCCAGGCGGGCCTCATCATCAACGGTGAGTTGCGTCCGCAAATTTCCGTCGAGGTGCTGCGCAAACAGCTCGCCGACGCGCCCGACCAAATCGCCGAGCTCAGTCGCTCGAAAGCGTTGAATGCCGTGCGCGCCATCGACAACGGCACACCGCGCGTGCACATCGTGGACGGTCGGCTCTTCGACAGCCTGCTCAACGAAATCTTCTCCAACGAAGGCGTCGGCACGCTGATCTACGGCAACGACTATCAGCAAATCCGCAAAGCCACCCGGCGCGATGTGCGCTTCATTTACAGTCTCACCCGCGCCGCCGTGAAGCGCGAGGAGCTCGTGCCTCGCACGCAGCAGGCCATCGAGAAGAACATCGATCAGTTCTACGTCTATGAAATCGACGAGAACATCATCGCCTGCGTCACCCTGATTTTTTACCCCAATCATCCGCAACTCGCGGAGATCGGCTCGCTCTACGTTTTGCCGTTTTATCACAATCGCGGCATCGGCAAAAAGATGGTCGAATACGCCTGCCTCATGGCCAAGGAGCGCGGCGCGGCGCGCATCGTCGCCCTCTCCACGCATAGCTTCGGCTTCTTCACCAACGTCCTCGGCTTCACCGAAACCGACAAATCCGCCCTGCCCGAAAGCCGCCTCAAATCCTACGAAGACAGCGGCCGCAACGCCAAGGTGCTCACCCGCGCCTTGGTTTGAAGGCAGAGCCCGACCTCCGGTCGGGCCGGACTAGAGGTAGAGGCGGTTATCCTTTGCCGTCCACCTGATACGGTCCCGGCCAATGCCATGCGTCCCGGGGATGCCATCGCCAATCGGCAATCACGCTCGTAGCGGCGAGCGCCAGCGAGCCGACACCTCAGCGGCAGCGCGACCCCGGCTAGGGCAGTTCAATCCGCCCGCTTCTGCCGCAGGCGATCCAGAAACACGGCGGCGATAATCACGACGCCGATGATGATCTCCTGAAAATACGTCGGCCAGCCCATCTGCTGCGAGCCGTTGCGCAGGACCGCCATGATCAACGCGCCGATCACCGAGCCGAGCACGGTGCCGACGCCGCCGTAGAGACTGGCCCCGCCGATGATGACAGCCGCGATCACGTCGAGTTCGACACCGATCGCCACAGTCGGATCGCCCTGCCGCAGGCGCGACAACTGCATGAGCCCCGCAAGGCCGAAAAACGCTCCGCCCAGCACATAAATCCAAATCTTCGTGCGCGTGGTCGCCACGCCGCAGAGCCGCGCCGTGGCCTCATTGGAACCGATCGCAAAAATATGCCGCCCGAAGACGGTGCGCCGCAACATCACTGCCGTGAGCACGGCGAGGATAAACGTGATCCAGGCGCCAGCCGGCAGCGTCCAATCGAAAGGGTTCGCGGTCGTCATCCAACCGTTGATCGGCGAGTCGTCGTAGTTGACGGTTTCATTGTTCGCCAGCCACTTGGCCGCGCCGCGCGCAATGCCCAGCGTGCCGAGCGTGATGATGAACGGCGTCATCCGCAGCCCGGCAATCGCCGCGCCATTGAGCAGCCCGATCAACGCGCCGCTCGCGACCACCGCCAACACCACCGCAACCACCGGCCAGTCCTGTTGCAACAGCAGCGCGCCGACCACACTCGTCAGCGCGATCACCGAACCCACGCTCAGATCGATGCCACCGCTGACAATGATCAACGTCATCCCCAATGCGCCGAGCGCCACGATCACCGTCTGCGTGAGGATGATCTTGAAATTCGCGTAGGTGAGAAAGTATTCGCGCACTTCGTCCGAGATTGAAAAGAGCCCGATAACGAGCAGCAGCCCGAGGAATGGTCCAAATTTGGCGAGTAAGGTTTTCATCATTCAGATTGTTTATACACGGATTTCCTAGCCTTCGCCGATCGAAAGGTAGGGTCGGACCGCCGGGCCGACCGCGACTACTAAACGGCGCTCCCAGCGGTCGCGCCCTACCCTAAAACTCATTTCCACATCCGTGTTCATCCTGCAATCCGTGGTTAAAAAATCCGGTTCAGTTGGCCGCGCCAACCGCGGCGAGCATCAGGTCGTGTTCGCTCCACGCTTTCGTGTCACGACAGTCAACAATCGCCCCGCGTCGCATCACGGCGATGCGATCACAGAGCCCGAAAAGTTCCGGCAGATACGAACTCACCAAGACCACGGCTTTACCCTCTTCGGCAAGCTTGGCGATGAGCTGATAAATCTGCGCCTTGCTGCCCACGTCGATGCCGCGCGTCGGTTCATCCAGCAGTAGCACTTGCGCCGGGTGCTCCAGCAGCCGCGCCATCGCAACCTTCTGTTGGTTGCCGCCGGACAGCGCCCCTACCGCTTGGCGCGGGCCCGTCGTCTTGATGCCCATGAGTTCAATCCACGGTTGTGTCGCCGCTTCAATCTTCGCCGGCGGCAACCAACCGAAACGGCTCAGTGCCGCGTATTTGGTCAACGTGGTATTTTCGGCCAGCGAAAGCGGTAGCATCAACCCCTCTTCCTTACGATCTTCACTGAGGAAACCAATTCCCGCGCGCCAACTACGCCGGGGATTGGCCCCGTCCATGCGCGCCGAAGACACGAGTCCGAAGTTCTCGCGCAGCAGTCGCGTTCGGCCCGCACCGATCAACCCGGCCACGCCCAGAATTTCCCCTGCCCGCACCGTCAATGGCCCACCGTTACCCGCGAGTTCCAGAACCGGCTGGCCGATGCGCGGTGCGCGTTGTGGATACAGATCGGTGACCTCGCGCCCAACCATCATGCGCACGATGTCGCGCTGCTGCGCCTCGGCCATGCTTCCACCGCCGACCGTGCAGCCATCCTTCAAAACGGTATAACGGTCAGCCACCGCTTTCACCTCTTCGAGAAAATGGCTGATGTAAATAATACTGACGCCCTCGGCGCGCAGTTGATGAATGACCTCAAACAGCTTTCGCGTGTCCGCCTGCGTCAGACTGCTGGTCGGCTCGTCCATGATCAGCACGCGCGGTTTCGAAAGCAACGCACGGGCAATCTCAATGATCTGCTGTTCGGCGATGGAAAACTCCGCCACCGGACGCTCTAGATTGAGGTGCTCATGCGCCAAGCGCGCGAGCGCGGTTTTCGCCCGCCGACGGGCCTCGCCGCGATTCAGCCAGCCCATGCGACTAGGCAGTCCGCCGAGTCCGATGTTTTCCCAGACATTCAAATGCGGCGCGAGGCTCAGTTCCTGATGGATCATCGCCACACCGCGGGCGCGCGCATCGAGAGTGTCGCTCGGACGATACGGCGCGCCTTCAAGTTCCATGCTGCCGGAATCGGGTTGCACCACGCCGCTCAGCACCTTCATGAGCGTGCTCTTTCCCGCGCCGTTTTCGCCGATCAGCGCGTGCACTTCACCCACGCCGACTTCCACCGACACGCCGTCCAGCGCCCGCGTCGCACCGTAGGATTTGGCGATGTCCGTGAGGATCAGACGTGGGCTGCTTGTTGGGCTTGTCATTCTGAGCGAAGCGAAGAATCCAGTGCCGGTTCCGCAAACCAACCGGCGCTCAAATCCCGCCAAAGCCGGTTCTCCTTTTCGATGAGTTTTATTTTCCTTCTGCGCAACCACCCTTTCAATTCTGTCTCCCGTCCGATGGCATTGCGGATGTCGCGGAATTCCTCGAACCAGACCAGCATTTTCAAACCATAGCGTTTGCTGAATCCATCGCAGGCCCCCGTCTTGTGCTGCCACATGCGCCGTTGCAGCGAGTTGGTCACACCGCTGTAAATCGTGCCATGCGGTCGATTGGTAATAATGTAAACCCAGTAACTTTTATGCGCAGCGGGCATTGCAATGCGCTATTCTGTCATTCTAGGCGCAGTGAAGAATCCATAACGATTGTCGCAGTCGGATGATGCACTGGATTCTTCGCTCCGCTCAGAATGACAACAGGGTGTTTCGTGGTTTCTCATTTCAGTCCAAATATTTTTCCAACGGCGGCTTGATCAAATCGGCCATCGCCGGCTCGTCGATGTTCTCACCAGTGATCAATTCGCAGCCCGTATCGATCTCCTTCTCGGTCGGCTGGCCTTGCAGGGCCGCAACCATCGTCCTCACCCCGAGGTAACCCATCTTGAACGGATTCTGGACGACGAGTCCTTGGATATCGCCCTCGCGCAGCGCGGCCACGGTCTGCGTGCCGGTGTCGAAGCCGACGAACTTCACCTTGCCGCCGGCGAGGCCCGCGTCGCGCAACGCCAGCAGCATGCCCGTCGCTGAGGATTCGTTCGGCGCGAACACGCCGTCCACTTCACGTCCGAAACGATTGAGCAGATTCTGCGCGGCGCGGTAGGCCGTGTCGCGCGTGGCCCCGGCGTGCTGGTCGCTCGAAACCACTGCGATGTCCGGAAACTCCTTCGTGATCGTATCGAGAAAACCCGCTTCGCGTTGCTCGGTGCTCGAGGAGCCCGCCAGCACGCGTAGCAGAATCACTTTGCCTTTGCCGCCAAGCAATTCGGCCAAGCGGCGCGCGCCGAGTTGGCCACCTTTGTAATTGTCGGTTGAAACCGTGCTGGCCGGAGCAGTGGAGTTGAGCGCCGAATCGATGATCACGACCGGAATGCCGGCGCGCACCGCCATCTCGGCCGGACGGGCCAGCGCACGCGCATCAAGTGGCGCGAGCACGATGCCGCTGACCCGCCGCGCGATGAAGTTTTCCACCACCTGCACCTGCTGTTCGCGGTCGTCCTCGCGCAGCGGACCTTTCCAAATGATCTCGACGTTGACGCCCTCCGCCATCAATTCGCGCGCGGCCTTGATCGCTCCGGCGTGGATGGATTTCCAAAACTCGTGGGTCGTGCCCTTCGGCACCACCGCGATGCGATAATCGGCGGCCCGCACCGCGAAAGTGGCGCACAGCGAAAATAAGAGGAGGATGAGATGTTTCATGGGGCAAAGGGTAAGCGGCTCAGAAGGATAACCACAAATGGGCACAATCTCCCACGCATGGATTTCAACCACAGATTACCGGGATAATACCGGATATGTCATCGGACTAAATTTGCGTACATCCGTGCAATCTGAGGTCGAAAGTGCCTCTCAAGCTCAGGCCTTGAGTTCAACCGTCACTTGGATCTCGACCGTGGTGCCTTTGGGCAGACCGTTGGTGGCGACCGCCGTGCGGGCGTGTTTGCCGACCTCGCCGAAGACCTTGAGGAACAGGTCACTGGCACCGTTGATCACGGCTGGGCTGTCCGCGAAACCGTCCACGGCGTTGACGAAGCCGTTGACGATCACGACGCGAGCGACCCGGTCGAGCGAACCGACGGCGGCCTTAATGTTGGCCAGTGTATTGAGTGCGCAAATCTCGGCGGCCTTCGCGCCGCTTTCAATCGTGTGCTCCTTCCCCACCTGGCCGGTGTGGGTCATCTTACCGTCGAACATGCAGATCGTGCCGGCGCAAAACAGCAGATTGCCTGTGCGCACGGTCGGCACATAGCTGCCGGCGGCGGCGGGCGATTTGGGTAGGGTCAGGCCGAGTTCAGTCAGATTGGCTTCAGGATTCATCCTGTTAGTCCTGTCGCAAAGCCGTCCCAACGCAAAGCGGATTTTTCCAACCTCGTAGCGCTCCATCTCTTCCGCCCAGTTTGTAGTATCTAATGTTACAAATGTCAGAAATATTGGATCCCGATTACGAGATATCTAGAGTATGGGGTCGCGCCGTTGTTTGATAATTTTCTGAATGGGCCACTGACTGGCCGATTGTAATTCACTGCGCGCATTCATCCCAGTGCGGGAGCGGGCAGTATCGCCCAATTTGCCGGTCCAGCGCGTCTCTAACCCAGAACGAGCGACGTGCGACCAACGGCCCCCTCTGGCTAGGGCAAACTGTCATCCTTGGCTTGCCTGAGTATTGGCCCGGGCTAGGCTGTAGTGGAATTAGCCAATTCCTTATGAGCCATTGGGAGACCCCCACACGCGCGATCGGGCTGAAACAGAGGACTTTGCCCCTATCTGCGGGCGCAGAAAACGCCCCATGAAGAAAAAAAATATGCTGCTCACCTTCATCCTATTGCTTCTGGTCGCGGTGGCGATCGGCGCGCTATTGGCGGACCGGCTGATGCCCAAAGGAATGGGCGAGCCTTCCCACATGCTAGCGCTGCACTCCGCCGGCACTGACTTGGACCGAATGCTCGCACCGTTGCTGGCGGATCATCCCGGTCAAACCGGCGCCGTACTGCTGAGCGACGGCCTCGCCGCGTTTGCCGCGCGTGTGCTCATCACCCGCGGCGCCGGGCGCAGCTTAGATCTGCAATATTACATGTGGCACCATGATCTGGCGGGTCGCCTACTGATGATTGAAATCTGGCGCGCGGCCGAACGCGGAGTGCGCGTCCGGCTACTGCTGGATGACATGAACGCGCATGGGCAGGAACAACAGATGCTCGCATTGTCCAGCCATCCCAACATCGAAGTGCGTGTGTATAACCCGATGATCAACCGAGGCGGTATCCGCCGGTTGCTGGAGATTGTGGTGCGGGCGTTTCGCGTCAATCATCGGATGCATAACAAGGCGTGGATTGCCGACGGTCGCGCCGCCATCGTCGGCGGGCGCAACATCGGCGACGAATACTTCGCGGCCGCCACGAACACCAATTTCCACGATCTCGATATGCTGCTGTTAGGCTCGGCGGTCACCGGTGCCGGGGCAATCTTCGACACCTTCTGGAACAGCCCAGCCGTCGTCCCTATCCGCGAACTTTCGCGACGCGACGAGAAACAGGCGCAAAAATTGATTGCCGAGACCACCGCGCTGGCCTCAGGCAACGCGGCGCACCGCTATCTCGATCGGGTGCGTTCTTCTCCGGACGTTCGCGCGTTCTTGGCTCGAGAGACGACCATACACTGGGTTGACGATATCGAGATCGTTTCCGACCCACCGCAGAAATGGTCCGGCACCGATCATAATCAGTGGCTGGCGTCACGCTTGAGCGCTCTGCTGAGCCGAGCCCAGCGGGCGGCATGGTTGATCTCGCCATACTTTGTACCCGGCGAAAGCGGCACCGCAGGGTTCCTGCAATTGCGACGACAGGGTGTCGCCGTGGGCGTGGTCACCAATTCACTCGCCGCCAATGATGTGCTCGCCGTGCACAGCGGCTACGCGCGCCACCGCCAAGCGCTGCTGGCTGGGAACGTGGTCCTGCATGAACTACGCGCCCAAGGAAAATCCGCCGGCATGGCGGGCATTTTCGGCAGCAGTGGCGCCAGCCTGCACACCAAAGCCTTCGTCGTGGACGGTGAGCGAGGCTTTGTAGGCTCCTTCAACCTTGATCCGCGCTCAGTCAATTTAAACACCGAGATGGGCGTGTTGTTCAACCATGCAGGGCTCGGCGCCGCCATCCAAGCGGAGTATCAGCGCTTGGCGTCACCGGCCCTGAGCTACGAAGTACAACTAGACCCAAATGGTGCGCTCTCATGGCTCGACGACACGACCCAGATCGACCACGAGCCTGACGCTAGCCTCTTCCGCCGCGCTACGGCGAAGGCGCTCGGCTGGCTGCCTCTTGATCCCATGTTGTAATACCGGTGCCGATCTCATTACGGCACCAACGACAAAGGCATGATAGCGCACCCCATGCAATCACCTCGCCGCCAAGGCATCGTTCACCTCATCAATTTCATTCGCGGCGTCGAACCGCGCGAACCGGTCGATCTCATCGAACCCATCATTCGCCAAAGCGAGCTCGCGCGACAACACGGCCTGCCCGTCACGTGGCTCGTGCAATACGACGCGTTGATCGATCCGCGCTTTCACGACCTACTCAAACAGATGCCGACCCGGGACGAGATCGGCGTGTGGCTCGAGTTCGTGCAGCCGCTCGTCGAAAAGGCCGGGCTGCGCTGGCGCGGCCGTTATCCGTGGGACTGGCACGTCAACGTCGGCTTCTCCGTCGGCTACGCGCCAGAGGAACGCACACGCATGATCGACATATTTCTCGCGGAGTTTCGCGATACGTTTGGCTTCGCGCCCAAGGTCGCCGGCTCGTGGTTCATCGACGCGCACTCGCTCGCGCATCTCGAAACGCGGCACGGCATCACCGCGTTCTGCAATTGCAAGGACCAGTGGGGCACCGACGGCTACACGCTCTGGGGCGGCTACTTCAACCAAGCCTATTATCCGTCGAAACAGAACTCCTACATCCCCGCGCAGACCGCCGCCGCGCAGATCAACGTGCCCGTCTTCCGCATGCTCGGCAGCGATCCGATCAACCAATACGAAATCGGACTCGATACGGTGCATAACAACGGCCAGCTCGTGCTCACCCTCGAACCGGTTTCGCCCGGCGGGGCCGATCCCGCATGGATCGATCAGTTTTTCAAAAATATCTTCGAAACGCCGTGCCTGAGCTTCGGCTACGCGCAAGCCGGCCAGGAAAACTCTTTCGGTTGGCCCGCGATGGCGAAGGGTCTGACTCATCAACACGCCCGCATCGCCGAACTGCGCGACCGCGGACTCGTGCGCGTGGAAACGCTCTCACAATCCGGCGCTTGGTTCCGCCAAACCTATCCGCACACCCCGCCGTCCGCCGTCGTCGCCCCGCACGATCTCAACAACCCCCGGCGCGGCGCGCTCTGGTATTGCTCACGCCACTATCGCGCGAGCATGGAATGGAACGTCGGCGGCGAGCTGCGCATCCGTGACATTCAACTATTCGACGAACGCCGCGCCGAACCGTTTCTCGAAACCGCCTGCCCCGGCACCGCCTGCAAATACGACGCCCTGCCCGTGATGGACGGCTTTCTCTGGAGCTCGCCCGAACACCGCGCCGGTCTGCGCATTCTCCACGCCGATGGCACCGCGCTCAAACTGACCGCCACTCCGCAAGTCAGCGAACCCGACGCGCAGACCCTGCACGTCCAGCTCTCCGATGATTTCGCATTCATCTTCACCGAATCCGGTTTCGTGCTGCGAGGTCCGAGCACCGACGGTTGGAGCTTGTGCGCCTCATGGTCGCCGGACACCACCACAGCCTTGCTGCCTGTAGAAACGCAGCGTCTGTGTTTCCAACATGAAAACTATTCTTACGCCGTCCTCGTCCTGACAGGCTCCGTCAGCAATCACGCCAACGGATTCAAGCTTCATCCCGACGCGAACGGCGCGATCAGCCTAGGTTTTGCGCATTCCTAAACCTCGGCTGGGAAAACAATCACTATCTGCCCTCCGAGTCTCATTGGGCTTTCATTCTTGGTGCTATGGCCACTGTTTATGCCGGATGAGTTGGTCAACATCATCGTCCTTCGCAATCGACGAAATGTTTCCACCAAGCAAAATGTCGCACAGCAGGCCATGGGCGGCAAAATTCAGCCGGATTGCGCGAGCGTCTTCCGCACCATGCGCATCATCGATTCCTCGGGATTG
>JADLBI010000112.1 GCA_020847775.1 Opitutaceae bacterium | reverse complement strand
CGGCGGAAAATTTCGCGCAGGCGGCGTTTGGCGCGATTGCGTTGCACCGCCATGCCGATCGCAGCGGTGGAAGCGACGACCCCGAGGCGGCGCATGGTCAACGCCGGGTCTGGATTCTGCCACCACCACAAAGTGAAGGCGTCGCACTGGTAGCGCCGACCCTCATCGCGCGCGCGGCGAAAGTCACTCTGGCTGCGCAGGTGCTGCTCAGGGCGAAAACGCATGACGCAACCGGCGCGGGGACAGGCAAAAAGGCTCAGACGACGGTCAGGCGCTTGCGGCCCTTGGCCCGGCGGGAAGCGAGGACCTTGCGGCCGCTCTTGGTGGCTTTGCGGGCGCGAAAACCGATCTGGCGGGCGCGCTTTTTGCGGTGTGGGCGGAAAGTGGGTTGCATGGCTATTAACTGGTTAAGAGGTGACTGAGGTGCCCTAGCCCCGCGCCCCTGTCAAGGGTGGGCTTTGGCTGGTAGCCTTTTCTCGTCCGCCATTATCGCGCGGTCCAGCCGCCGTCGATCGGGAGGGCGGCGCCGGTGATGGACTTTGCGGCGTCGCCGCAGAGGAAGAGCGCGAGCGCGGCGACTTCCTCAATCTCGATGAATCGCTTGGTCGGCTGCGCGGCGAGGATGATGTCGCGGATGACCTGCTCGCGCGGGAGTTTGTGCGCAGCGGCCTGGGCCTCGATTTGGTTTTCGACCAGCGGCGTGCGCACGTAGCCGGGGCAGATGGCGTTGCAGGTGATGCCTGTCTCGGCGACTTCGAGCGCGGTGGTCTTGGTTAGCCCGATGAGCCCGTGCTTGGCCGCGACGTAGGCGGATTTGAACGGCGAGGCGACAAGCCCGTGCGCGGAGACGAGATTGATGATGCGGCCCCAATTGCGCCGCATCATTCCCGGCAGCGCGGCCTTTGTCGCGTGAAAGCTGGAATTGAGGATGATATTCTGGATCGCGCTCCATTTCTCCTCGGGAAACTCGTCAATTGGCGCGACGTGTTGGATGCCGGCGTTGTTGACGAGGATGTCCACGGCACCGAAATGCGCTTCGGCCTCGCGGACGAGCGCGGTGACCTCAGCGGGTCTTGTCATGTCGGCGCCGTGGTGCCGCACTCGCCCTCTGTGGGCGGCGAGTTCGATGCTGAGCCGCGCGATCAACGCCGCGTCGCCAAAACCGTTGAGCATGATGTTGGCCCCGGCTTGCGCGAAGGCGCGGGCGATGCCGAGCCCGATGCCGCTGGTCGAGCCGGTGATGACGGCGGTTTTGTTTTTAAAATTCACTGTGGGCAATCAATTGAGGTGAAAAGTTTCCACATGGTCATTCTTCGCTGCGCTCAGAATGACAGAACGGCATCAACATGATGAACGCTCCAATGTTTTCAGCCAGTGCGCGAGCTGCCGCCACGCGTCGTTGCGATCGATGCCGGTCAGGCAAAACGGCTCGGCGAAATGACAGCGGTCGAAGCAGGGTTTATAGGGACAGGGCAGGCCCTCAATCCAGCCGGCCTGTGGGTGGCCGGGCTTGAAGAGCGCCGGCACTTGCGGTCCGAAGATGGTGAAAGTGGGCACGCCGCAGAGCGCCGCGACGTGGCCTGGCCCGGAATCATTGCCGAGAAACGCCGCACCGTGCGCGATCGTTTCAACGAGCTCGTCCATGCTGGTGGCGACGCGCGCGGCGGGTTCGCCGAGCTGCTGCCAGCGTGGCATTTGCCACGCATCGCACAGCACCTCGGCGGTCCAGCCGGCGGCGCGCAATTTGGCGAGCAGTGTGGCGTAGCGGTCGAGCGGCCACACGCGCAGGCGCTGCGAGGCGCCGCTGTGCAACACCACATGGCGCGCGCGCGCGGGCCGCAGGCGCGGCTGGCTGGTTGGAATTTCCGGCAAACCGAGTTCGGTCGCGATGCGCCGCCACGCCTCGGGGCGGTGCGTGTGCTGTTCGCGTCGCAGGTCGCGGTGGAGCAACCAACGCAGGCCGGGTCGGCCAAAGCCGATCAGTTTTTCCGGACCGACAAGTTTGAGAAAAACCTGATCCGAAACGAGCGGCCACACCGAGGCGGCGGCTTTGAACTCTCGCGCACGCAAGGCCCGCACGACACCGGCAAGGCGCGACCACGGCCAGCGCGGCAAATCCCAACCGCCGGAAAACAACGCCCACGGCGCGACGCAGGGAACGAGTTCCACTTCGGGCGCGAAGCGTTGCAGCAGGCCCGCGGCATTGGGCACGGCGAGCAGCGTGACGTCGAACCGCGTGACCGCGCTTTGCAGAAACGGCATCAGGATCGCGAGATCGCCCATGCCGCGAAGCTCCGCCACAAGCAGGCGCGGTTTGGCGGACACCGCGCGACGGCGCGGCGCCGGCAATTGCACATCGGGGCAGGCGGCGGTGCTCACGAAAAAAGAAGCTGACGCATTTCGGCGGGCTTGGCGACTCCGGTCGTGCCGAGTTGATGCACGACGAGGGAGGCGGCGGCTTGGGCGAGCTCCATCGCTTCGCGCAGCGTGGCTTGGGCGGCGAGAGCGAGGGCGAGCGTGGCGGTCACGGTGTCGCCTGCGCCGACGACATCAATCGGCCCGCGCAAAGGTAGCGCGGGCACATGCTCGGCCGGTGTGCCTGGGGCTGCACCGACGATGCCCTGCTCGGCGAGCGTGATGAAAACCGCGCGCCGGTTGCGGGTGGCGAGCGCGTCGGCCCCGCGCAAAGTGTCATTTAATAGATGACACTTTGATTGGGTGAGCGTGGTGAATTCAGCGGCGTTCATCTTGAAAACCAAAGGGGGAAACGCGCCGAGGCCGTGGCGGCTGTCGGCGATGATGATGAGGTTCGGGTGGGCGCGTTGGAGGTCGCCGATGGCGGCGAGCACGTTGGGGCTGATGGCGCCCATGCCGGCGACGCCGGCTTGGTCCATGACGATGAGCGCATCGAGTCGGGGAGCGAGGCTGCGCAGGCTGGCGATGAGGCGGTCCTCATTCTCGGGCGGCGTCGGCGTCCAGTCCTTGAGGTCGAGGCGGGAGAGTTCCTCTGGCGGGAGACCGGGCCGATGCAGCAGTGGTTTCGAGTAACAGAAAGTTTGGCGGAGCGCGGTGGTTTGGAAATGCTCGAGCGACAAGCCCGGCACGCGGGAGAGGGCGCGGCGCAGCTCGAAGCCCTCGCCGTCGTCGCCGCAATACCCGACGGGATGCAGTGTGGCCGCGCCGAGGGCGGCGAGGTTTGTGGTGATATTGCCCGCGGCGCCGGGCTGGCAGCGCACGCGCGTGATGTTGTGCACCGGCAGGCCGGTCTCGAGGGAAGTTTCCGCGCGCGCGGGATCGAGGTCGAAATAGCGGTCGAGGGAGAAGTCGCCGACGACACCGGCACGCAGGATGGCGAAGCGGCGGGTGATCTCGGCGAAGCGGGCGGGGGTCATGTGGGGAGAGGGAAACCGAGCGGACGGCGCGCGGCAATCGCGCTTTGCATTTTGGCGCAGCTTGCGCACAGTCGCCGCTCCATGGCGCTTTCCAGCGACGCCCTGCCAGATTTTCGACCCGAGACGGTGCGCGGGGCGGCCGGCTTTTTCCGCGTGGCGCGCACGCATGCCGGCCAGTGGTGGGTTATCGATCCGGCAGACCGGCCGTTTTTCATGAAGGCGGTGCATGGCGTCGCCGCACAGGCCGATTCGCCGCATGACCCGGCGGCGCGACTGCGGCGCTGGGGTTTCAACACGCTGGGCTGCGGCAGCGAGCGGCTGGACTTGGAGGAGGGGTTGGCGTTTGTGCGCGCGGTTAACTTCGCCCCGACGGGGGCGGGGGTGAATCTCGCGGGCGCGCGTTTGCCCGATGTGTTTGAATCGGCTTGGCCGGTATTTGCAGGCGCGCGGGCCGGGGAGGTTTGCGCGCCGTTGGCGGAGAACCGCCACTTAGTCGGCTGGCTGACGGACGATGGTCCCAACTGGCCGGTGGCGGCAACGGATCGGCCGGGGTTGCTGCAGATTTGTTTGAGCCTGGAGCCGGATCGCGCGGCGTATCACGCGGCGTGGGAATTTGTGTTGGCGTTGCACGGTGGTTCACTCTCCGCGCTGGCGACGGCATGGCGGGTGCAGTTGGCGAACAAGGAGACGCTACGGACGATGACCAAGCGCGAAGAGGGCATCGTCACGCCCGGCTATCTCGGCGACGAGGAGCGGTGGACGGAGGAGTTTGCGCGGCGTTATTTCAGCGTGGTTGCGGCCGCGATCAGGCGGCACGCGCCGTTTCATTTAGTGTTGGGCTGCCGCTGGGCGGCACCGGTGAGCGCGGGGTTGCGGCTGGCCGGCGCGGACGCGGTGGATGTTTGTTGCGTGGATTATGACGACTTGGCGGCGAACCCGGCTGGGCCGGTAATCATCGGGGATTTTTCGTGGGTTAAAAAATCTTTCATCGCGGAGATAGCGCCGCGGCGGTCGCTGGGGCCGACAGCGGTGGAGCGTATGCTGCGGCGCGGACGGTTGGGTTTGTCGCGGGCGGTGGCGCATCCGGCGGTGGTTGGTTACGCGTGGAGCCACTGGCGGGATCGCGCGGGGGAGCAGGCGCCGTTTGGCAGCGGGCTCGTGCGCAAGGACGATGTGGAGGCGTGCGAACACACGGAATTGTTGACGGCGATCAATGATCGGGTGGAAGAGTTGAGGGCGATGGCCTTGCCCGAGGAAGAAACAATCTCATGAAAATTCTCTCCCTGATTTTTTTGTGCGGTGTGGTGTGGCTGGCGGGCTGCGCCAGCGGGATCATCGCCCCGGCGGAGCGACCGATGCTCAACGGCACGGTGTGGTATCGCGAGCGCATCGCGCTGCCGACGACGGCCGTGCTTACGGTGCGCCTGCTCGATCTGACCAAGGCGGATAACGGTTCCGAGGTGGTGCTGGCGGAGCGCAGCATCTCCAATCCGGGCAATCCGCCGATGGCGTTCAGCCTGCCGTATCCATTTGGCGGGATTGTCGCGAACCGACGTTACGTGATCGAGGCGCGCGTCGAGGTGGAGGGGCGGCTGCGGTTTTTCTCGGCGGAGCCGCATGGAGTGACGCCGCAGAACGCGGCGCAGGCGCACGACATCCTCGTCACCATGACGCGGGAAAATTAATCCCGGCGTTTTACGAAAGCCATCATGGACCAAGCCGAACTCGCCGCATACCTGAAGGCTCGCGTGCGCACGGTGCGCGACTGGCCGAAGCCGGGGGTGAATTTTCGCGACGTCACCACCCTGTTCGGCGACCCGGAGGCGATTCGCGTGATGGTCGAGTCGTTGGCGCTGGATTGCACGCGGCTCGGCGTGGACCTGATCGCGGCGGTGGACGCGCGCGGCTTCATCCTCGGCGGCGCGCTGGCCTACCAGATGCACAAGCCATTCGTGCCGGTGCGCAAGAAAGGCAAGCTGCCCTTTGCCACGATCTCGCAGGACTACGCGCTCGAATACGGCACCTCGGCCGTGGAAATCCACACCGACGCATGCCAACCGGGGCACCGCGTGTTGATCCTCGACGATTTGATCGCGACCGGCGGCACGCTGCTGGCGGCGGCAAAATTGTTTGAGAATCTCGGCGGCCGCGTGGCGGGCATGGCGGCGATCATTGATCTGCCGGAGCTCGGCGGCTCGCAACGATTACGCGCCGCTGGTTATCTGGTGCACGCGCTCTGCGCGTTTGACGAAACCGAGTGAGCCATGCCACTGACGATTTGGTGCAACGGCAAGTTTGACGATGCGGCGACGCGTTTGCTCGTCGCAGGAACCCGGGAGCATAAACTGGTTTGGGCGCGCGAAACCTCGGCCAATGTGCTGGAGGCCGGCCGGGCCGATTCCGCGGTCGAGCGGGCCGAGGTGCTGTTCGGCCAGCCCGCGGTGGAAGACTGCTTGCGCCATGAGCGCGTGCGCTGGGCGGCGGTGACTTCGGCGGGTTACGCGCGCTACGATACCCCGGAGTTCAAGGAGGCGTTGCGGGCGCGGGGCGGAATTTTCACGAACATGTCGGCGGTGTTCGCCGATCCCTGCGCCCAGCATGTGCTGGCGATGATGTTGGCGCTGGGGCGCAATTTGCTGCCCTCGTATCGCGACCAATTGCGGGACCAGTCCTGGCATTACGAGGAGCGGCGCTATGAGTCGGCCCTGTTGACGGGGCAAACGGTGTTGCTGTTGGGCTATGGCGCGATTGCGCGGCGGCTGGTGGAACTGCTCGCGCCGTTCGACATGAAAATTTACGCGGTGCGCCGGCAGGTTTGCAGCGAGCGCGGCGTGCGCGTCATCGCGGAGGATCGGCTGAGCAGCGTGTTGGGCGAGGCGGATCACATCGTCAATCTGCTACCCGACAACGCCGCGACGCGCGGCTATGTGAACGCGCGGCGGCTCTCGTGCTGCAAACGTGGCGCCCGCTACTACAACGTCGGTCGCGGTAGCACCGACGATCCGGCCGCGCTGGTCGAGGCCCTCAACAGCGGTCGGCTGGGGCGCGCTTATCTGGACGTGTTTAATCCCGAGCCGCTCGCGCCGGATCATCCGTTTTGGACGACGAGGAATTGTTACGTCACGCCGCACACGGCCGGCGGGCGAGCCGATCAGGATGAAGCCATCGTGCGGCACTTTCTGGCGAATCTGGGACGGTTTGCGAGCGGCTCGACGGAGCTGGTGGACCGCGTGGTTTGAGGATCCTAGTAATTGAGTTGCGGTATCATTAGGTATCGCGGAACATGCGTGCGTCAGATTGTTCTGATGACGGGTGCCGGGATTATCTAATCCAATCGGTTCCCGGACGCTGTTAAACCCGTAGTTCAACCCTAAACCCTGTTATGAAGAAATCCACCCGTTTGATCATCACAGCCGCGGCCATCGCCGGGCTTTATGCTGGTTCCCTCACGGTCAAAGCCCACGCCCAAGAGGCGGAAGCCACACCCGCTGTCAAGGTCACTGACAAGGCCAAGGAGGCCTGTAAGGCGAAGGAAGGCTGCAAAGCCAAGGAAGCTTGCAAAGCCAAGGCCTGCTGCGACAAGGACGACAAGAAATGCGAGAAGTGTGACGACAAAGCGAAGGAAAACTGCAAAGCGAAGGAAGGGTGCAAGGCCAAGGAGTCCTGCAAGGCGAAGGAAGGCTGCGCCGCCAAGTAAGAGTTCCCGCCGCATATCAAGCGTGTCGGCGCACTAAGGTGCGGACACAAGGAAGGCCGGGCCGGATTCAACGCGAATCCGGCCTTTTTTCAACCAACGCCACCCATGCCAGCCAACGTTTTCAACGGACACACCGATTATGGCGTCGGCCTGGGATTGCGTGTGCCGCACTACGGGCATATTTTGTCGCGCAAGCCCGACTGCGGGTGGTTCGAGATCATCTCCGAAACCTTCATGGTGGACGGCGGGCGGCCGCTGGAGGTGCTCGATGCGATTCTGGAGCAATACCGCGTGGTGCAGCACGGCGTGTCGCTCTATTTCGGTTCCGCCGACAAACCCGACCGCGCGCATTTGAAAAAACTCAAGGCGCTGGTGCGCCGCACGCACACACCGTGGCTTTCGGACCACCTGTGCTGGGGCAGTGTGGACGGCACGTATTCGCATGACCTGCTGCCGATGCCCTACACCTTGGCCGCGGCGAAACGCACCGCGGAAAAAATCCGCCTGGTGCGCGACTTTCTCGAAGTGCCGATCTGCGTGGAAAACGTGTCGAGCTACGCGGAGTTTCACCAATCCGAGATGACCGAGTGGGAATTTCTGACCGAGGTCGTCGAGCGCGCCGACTGCGGAATTCTGCTCGATGTGAACAACATCTACGTCTCGTCGAAAAACCACGGCTTCGATCCCTACACCTATCTCGACGCCGTGCCGCCTCACCGCGTCGGCCAGATGCACATCGCGGGGCACACGAAGTTTGAAAAATACCTGCTCGATACGCACGACCACCCGGTGCTCGATCCGGTGTGGCAACTCTACGCGCACGCCACGCGCCGATGCGGCGTGACCGCCACGCTGCTCGAGTGGGACGATAAGATTCCGTCGTTCGACGAAGTTCACGCCGAGGCCCTCAAGGCCAACGCCTTCATTGCCGATGCCAAGCAAGCCCAACACGCCAGAACCACCGCGGCGCGCGCCTGAACGCATCCGCAGCACGGCGGACTTGCGCGCGTTTCAGCGCCTGATGATGCAGGCCGTCACGCGGCCGCTCGCCCCGGGCGCGAAATCGCAGCGACGCTGGAGCGACGGCCGCAAGGCCGAGGAAGTTGTCGGCAGTTTCGCCAAGGCCAACGACCGCCTGTCCGCGCTCGAACGCATCGAGATCTACAACCGCATGTATTGGTTTCGCACGCTCGATTCGCTGCACGAGGATCTGCCCGGGCTGCGCGCGGTGCTGGGCGAAAAGAAATTCGCGCGCTTGATCGAAACCTATCTGGCGAAGGAGCCGTCGCGCTCGTTCACGCTGCGCGATTTGCCGGCGCGGTTGGAAAAGTTCATCCGCGCGCATCCAAAGCTGACCGCGCCGCACACCGCGCTGGCGGCGGACATGGCGGCGTTTGAATGGGCGCAGATCGAGTGCTTCGACGGCGGCGCGCTGCCCCCGGCCACGCCGGACGATCTGGCGGACGCGCCGCCCGCGAAGTTGCAGCTCGGCCTGCAGCCGCAGATCAAGTTGCTGGCACTGCGTTATCCGGTGGACGATTACGCCATCGCGGTGAAGCGCGGCGCGTCGCGCGCCGATGCGAGCAATGCGGTGGACGGCCGGGCGCGAAAGACGCCGCGCCGCCCGGCGGTGAAACGGCCCGCGCCCGCGCGCACTTGGCTTGCGATCCACCGCCATGAAGGCGTGATTTACTACAAACGCCTCGAAGCCCCGGCGCATCGCATCCTCACGGCATTGCGCGACGGCAAACCGCTCGCCCGCGCCGTGACGGCGGCCGGCCCGCGCGTGAAACCCGAACAAGTGCGAACGTGGTTCGCGAATTGGATGCGGCTCGGCTGGTTTTACGCGAAAACTCACGAACGGGGTTGCGCCACGGCCTATCGACCATCCAAACGCGGGGACGGAGACTAGTGCTATTCCGGCAGGTGCGGCGCGGGGGAGAAATGGCGCTCAGTCGATCACGACCCGGGCGCTGGTCTGGAGCGACTCGAAGCAGGCGCGGACGACTTTCACGGTCTGGATTCCTTCCTCGAGTGTGGCCAGCAGCGTGGGTCGGCCGGCGCAAGCGTCGAGAAAATCGTCGGCCTGAATGCGGAACGGTCCGTCGCGATCGAGCGGCGGAAAGGTATCCCAAGTCCAATCCTTTTCGCCAAGCGCCAGGCGACCCCAGCGGCCGCGGTGCAGCTCGATACGCACGCTGCCGCCCGAGCCGTCGAACTGGGCGTGCGTTTCGTTGGGCGCTTGGAACTGATTGAGCGTGTAGGTGAGAATAGCGCCGTCGCGATTGCGCGTGGTGACAGAGACGGTGTCCTCGACCTCGACACCTTCGAGCACTTGGTGGCCGGCGTCACAGAGTACGGAGGCGGTGGGGCCGGTGATCCACTCGGCGAGGTTAAGCATGTGCGTGAGCGCGTCCTGAATCGCGCCGCCGCCCTGCGCGTGGTTGTTGTAATAAATCTCGCGGTAGGCGGGGCGAAAGGTCGGGAAGTTTTGGCCGGAGATGATGGTGGCGGCGCGCACGGGACCGAAAGCGCCTGAATCAAGGAACGCCTTGGCGGCGCGAATTTCGGGGCGGCTGTGCTGCACGTAGGCGACGCGGCAGACCTTACCGCTGGCGGCGTGCGCGGCTTGCAGCTCGGCCATACCGTCGAGGGTGAGCGAGAGCGGTTTTTCGATGAGGCAGTGTTTGCCGGCTTGCAGGACCTTGGTGGCGATCGGCACGTGGCTAGGGGCGGGGGTGGCGATGAGCACAGCGGTGACGGCGGGATCGGCGAGTGTCTGCTCCCAATCCGTCGTGGTGGCCGCGCCGTATTTTTCGGACATGGCCGCGAGGATGGCTGGGCGGTTGTCGCAGGCGATGGCATTGCAGCGGCCGGTGGCCTGAAAGTTGCGCAGGTGGCGTTCGCCGATGCTGCCGCAACCGATGATCAAGACCGTGGGGAGTGGGCTCATGGAGAAGAAGCGTAGCGCGTTTATTTCGCCGTGTAGCCGCCGTCCACCGGGATGTTGGTGGCGGTGACATAAGTGGAGGCGTCGCTGAGCAGGAAGACGACCGCGCCGCTGATTTCCGGGGCGTCGGCCATGCGCCCGAGCATCGTCATTTTGTTGTAGCGGGCGAGAAAGGCATCGGCCTGCGGTTTTTCGGGATTGAAAATACCACCTGGAGAGACGGCGTTGACGCGCACTTTTTTCAGGCCGTAGAGCGACGCGTAGTAACGCGTGAGTTGAATCATGCCGGCTTTGTGAAAGAAATAATCCGGCACGGTGCCCATGGTGGTGCCCTCGTAGTTGGCGGGATTGGGGCCGACCATGCCCATCATCGACGAGAGGTTGACGATGCTGCCGCCGGCGGGCTGGGCCGCCATGGCGTCGGCAAACAACTGCAAACACAGATACAGACCGTCGGCGTTGACGCGCATGGATTCGCGCCAGCCCTCGAGTGGCGAGGCCGCGCCGCCCATCGGCCGACTGACGGCGTTGAACACCATGCCGTCGACGCGGCCGTGTTTCGATTGAACGGCTTGAATCAGCGCGGCCACCGATTTTTCGTCGGTGATGTCCACGGATTCGGCGCTGATTATGTGCCCGGCTTGCCGACCGGCGGCGACGGCGTCCGCCACATTGGCGGGATTGCGCGAGGCGATGACAAGATTCGCGCCGACCGCGGCGAGATCGCGCGCCATCGCGCGCCCGAGCAGGCCGCTGCCGCCGATTTGCACGACGACTTTGCCGTCGAGAGAAAGGGAATTACGCATAAGGATTCGTGGTTTTGGCGGCGGCGGGGAGCGCGGCGACGTGGCCCTGCATCAGCTTGAGGCGGTCGAGGGAGAATACCTGCAAGGCGCCGACATCGGAGCCGAGGTTGAAGACGTTGGTGCCTTCCGCGACGAATTGGTCGAAGGGAATGAAGAGCCCGGAAGTCATGGCGAATTTGCCGTTGGCCCGCGCGGCTTGCGCAACGCGCTGGCGCGCGACGTTGAGCTCGGGCGCGGTGAGCTGACCGGCCTTGCCGATGCGGTGGCTGAAGTCGCCGGGGCCGAAGAGGAAACCATCGAAGCCGGGCACGGCGGCGATTTTCTCAACCTGTTCGAGACCCTCGGGTGACTCGATTTGGAGAATGATGAGTTTCTCCGTGTTGCTGTTCTCGATATATTCGTCCTGCGGGACGATGCAGTAAAGGCCGTCGGTGTTGCCGCCATCGAGCGCGCGTTTACCGAGCGGATGGAAGCGCGTCCATGAGACGATTTTCTCCGCCTCCCCGGCGGACTCGACGTGCGGCACGATGATGCCGGTGGCACCGGCTTCGAGCGGGCGGATGTAGTCGGAGTAGCCGCCCTTGGCGATGCGCACGAGGGTGTCCATATCGTGAAGTCGGGCGGCGCGAATCGTGTGCTCGAGCGTGATCCAGTCGTTGGGCACATGTTCGTTGCAGAGCCAGATGCCGTCAAACCCGCAGGCGCCGAGGATCTCGGTCACGCGCGGATCGGTGAGGTTGGATTTGAAGGTGGCGGGAAACTTGCCTTCGCGGAGGAGGCGTTTGATGCGGCTGGAGCGTAACGTTGTCATGGGTGAGGCGGGGAATAGGGGAGTGGGGGAAAAAGGGAGTGAGGGAGTTAAGGAGTGAGGGACTACTGGGGCATGATTTCGGTGAGGTTGATGACACGCCCGCCCTGTTCGCGGCTGAGGCGGCCGGCGATGACGAGTTTCATCAACTCGACGGTTTCGGAAAACGGGAACGGGTGCGCGCCTTGGCGCAGGTAATCGATGAAGGCCACGAGTTGCGCGCGGAACGAATAGAACGTGTCGCCGCTGGCGAGCGCGCGGCTGCCGGCCGTGCCGCAAAGCTGGAGTTGGCCGAAGCCGCCGAACATGTCGGCGATGGCCGTGACGATGACGTCCACGCCGCGCCGGTGCGTGAGGTGCACGATGTTGCGATCCTTCGTGCCGGTGTTTTGCGCGGTGAGAAAGCCGGGGCCGAGAATCGGATAGATCGCCTCGAGCGCGTGGATGCCGTAGGTCTCCCACTGCTTCGGCGTGGTGATGCTGACGTAGCGTAGTTCGCCGAGTTCGTGGGTGGAGAGGTGATAGGGGTGAAACTCCTTGCAGTAGCGCATGGAGCTTGAGGACATGATCGCTTTGCCGTCGGCCACCCAATCGACGAAGGTTTTTAAGTCAGGCGAATTGTCGGCGAGTGGTTTGTCCACGAAGACCGGCAGCCCGGCCTCGACGAACGGTCGCGCGCGCGTGACGTGTTCGCCGCCGATGTCGGTGGCGATGATGACGGCGTCAACGTGACCGATTACGTCGGTGGCCTGGGCGACGACATGGGGAATATGCGAACACCGCGCCACGTGCTCGGCGGTGAAGCCGCCGTCGCCCGCGCAGTGGATGTGCGTGACGCGCGCCCCCGGGATGGCGAGCGTGGCGAGCGGCTGTTTGTTGAGGTATTGGGGAATGCCGGCGAACGGACACTCCTGGGTCATGAGCTCGCGATTGTAGCCGTTGAACATCGCGCTCCACGAATACGGATGGCCGTTGCCCGGCGTGCAGCCGAGCACGGCGAGGCGAATGTTATGGGGGTCTTTGACGAGGCTCATGACAGGAACGGAGGGTTACTTGGCCTTCGGCACGGCGATGCACTCGATCTCGTAGTGCAACGCTGGGGGAAGGCAACCGGTGATGGTGGTGCGGGCCGGCAGCGGATCCTTGAAATACTCGCGATAGAGTTGGTTGTAGAGGGGCGTGTTGGCGGAGTCGCGGATATAGTTGCGCGTCTGCACGACGTAGGCGAGGTCGCTGCCGACGGATTCGAGCACCGCGCGCAGATTTTCCACCGAGCGGCGAAACTCTTCTTCAAACGTGCCGGAGATTATCTTGCCGGCCTTGTCCACCGAAGCCTGGCCGGAGATGAAGATGAGATCGCCCACACGCACGGCGGGGCTAAAGGGCAGGTGAGAAACGGGCGTGTTTTCGTCGCGCGGGTAGGAAACGATTGGGTTGTTCATGCGAAAATGAATTGAGGTTCGGTGATAGGATCGAGCGGGTAAACGGGCCGCGAAAGATGTCTCCACGGCAGGCTCACGAGGTTGTTCGTGCAGGGGCCGGGGGTGTCCACGTAATGCGTGGCCTTGGTGATGGGATCGTAACCGCGGCGGTGCGCGACGGCGGCCTTCACGCCGATCACGGAAAATGTTTTTGGTTCGATGCCCTGACTGCGATACTGGCCGAGATCGAACGGCGGAGTCTTGCGCGAGGTCAGCAGAACCGTCACTGCGCCACTGCGCACGACGGCGCTCGGTCCCATCGCGATGTGCATGCCGTTCATCGAGGCGAGGTGGCTGTGCTTGTCCACGAGTTCAAACTGCCCGTCGCTGCGCGACACAAGCGTCGCGTCGATTTCAACCGGGCCGGGATCAAGCCGCGAGCCGCGGCCACCGATGGCGATGCGCTTGGTTTCGCCGGGCTGGAGGCTGGCGAGCGCGGTGACCGCGGCGGGATCATTGATGCACACGAGGGCGTTGGGCGTGGCGTGCTTGAGCAAAGCGCGCAGCACGCTGGTGCCATCGCCGGGCGCGCCGCCGCCGATGTTGTCGGCGGGTTCGACGAGCAGCACGGGGCCGGCGATGTCGCGCGGCAGCGCGGCGACCACGTCGTCCACCGGCGGATATGTGATGTTGCCTTGTTCGCGCAGGGACCAGGCGAGGGCGGCGCCACGCGCGAGCGCGGCTTGCGCGTCAGCATCGTTGCCGGTGTGGATAAGGCTGAGCGAAAGTCCGGTGTCGGGAGTGTCGGCAAACGAGAATCCCGGCGCGATGTTGCAGGCCCAGACGGTGGGATCGGTTGATTCCAGTTCGCGGGCGAAACATTCCAGCGAGAGCATGGGCTCCGTGGCGGTGCCGGTGCCGGGCGGCGCCCAGACAATAGGCACGCGGTGCCAGGCCATGCGCGGCGTGGTCTTTTCGCGCAAGGCGCGGCCGAGCAAACGCGCGGCACGCACAGCGCTCTCGCGGGCATCGGTGTGCGGATTTTCGCGGTAAGCCACAAGACCGTTGGCGAGCGCGCAGGCTTTCGCGGTCAGGTTGGCATGCAAATCGAACACGCCGAAAATCGGGACGGTCGCCGCGCCGGGCAGTGCGCGGATGCGTTCAAGCAGCACGCCTTCGGGATCGGTGAGCGACTGGGTGACCATCGCGCCGTGCAGCACGAGGTAGATCGCGTCAACGCCCGCGGCCAGCGCCGGCGCGGCACGCGCGACGAATTCGCGCCAAAACTCATCAAACGCTTCGTCCTCGACGATGCCGCTGGGCGTGGCGCGCGCGTCCACCGTCGGGATGATCTCGAAACCGAGCTCGGCCGCCGTGCTGAGAAAGCCGTCGGTCGGCGACGCATCGCCGAGTTTTTCCAGAATGGCGTCACCATAAGTGACCTCGAAATCGGACCACGCCGTGGCGCCGTCCACAAACGTGTGCGTCTCGTGAAAGAGTCCGGCGAAGAGGACGCGAGGTTTCATGGCTGTTGGGTGGCTCCATGAAATTGAACCACAGATGCACACAGATGCACACGGATGAAGGAACCGAAAGGAGTTGGCGACGAGCGGAGGGCGGGTTCTGCCAATGGACGACAAACTAGCCCGAATATCCCACACCCCAAGCCACGCTTTCGGGCTACGCCCTCAAGCGCGGCTACAGTAGCCGCGTTGGAACGTAGTGACGGCCGAGTCCCGCGACGGCGGGGCGACATCAGACACGTGGACACTATTCGCCTTAGGATGTGACCTATGCTGGCTGGCTGTGGACCCACCACTTCACAGCTCCGACCCAATCTGTGTTTATCTGTGTCCATGGTGGTTAAGAACGCCTCGGTTCACGCAGCCGGTTGGTATTCCGCGGCGTGGCGGGCGAAGGCGCGTTCGGCGCGGACGAGCGTTTCGTCGATGTCGGCCTCGGTGTGGGTGAGGCTGATTGACCAGAGGCCGCGCTCGATGGCGCGGACGCCTTCCTCTAGTAAGCAGCGACGCAGGTGTGCCCAGCGCGGGGCGTCGTGGCGGGTGACGTAATCGCGGTAGTTCATGACGGGGCCGGCGGCGGCGCCGGGCTTGAGCATGACGGTGTGAAAGGCGAGTCCGGGGCCTTGCGGGGCGAGTGGGATGTGGTGCTTCGCGGCGAGGGCGGAGAGACCTTTCATCAGGCGTTGGCCGAGCGCGTTGGTCGAAGCGGGCAGGATGTCGCCGCGCGCGATGATTTGGTCGAGGCACCATTTGCTGGCGGCGAGGCAGAGCGGGTTGCCGTTGAGCGTGCCGGCGTGGATGGATTCACCAGAAATGATCTTGGCCATGGCGGCACGGGTGCCGCCGAGCGCGGCGAAGGGCGTGCCGCCGCCGATGGCTTTGCCGAAAATGGTGAGGTCGGGTTTGTAACCGTAGTAACCCTGGGCGCACCCGCCGCCGAAACGGAAACCGGTGATGGTTTCATCGGAGATCATCATCATGCCGTCGCGATCACAGAGCTCTCGCACCGTTTGCAGAAAACCATTCACCGGCTCGATGCAGCAGGTGTTGCAGAGCGCGGGTTCGAAAATGATCGCGGCGATCTGGCCTCTGTGGCGGTCCACGCAGCGGCGCAGGTG